>CAXBRZ010000013.1:0-19527 GCA_963978075.1 uncultured bacterium
CTACGAGCGTCCAACCAGAACGCCGCGGTCTACTTCTCGGACCTTGTACGGCTGACCGAGAAAAGTTACCTGTCGGTATCCGCACGGTACAACGCCGCGGGAATCCGTCTCGTCGACGGACTGGGGGCCGCATTGAACGGCCGGCATCAATACTCAAGGTGGAATCCGGCGGTAGGGCTGACATGGGATCCCGCTCCGCGAATGAAGCTCTACGCCCGCTATGAGGAAGCCATGCGCACGCCAACGCCCGTGGAACTCACATGTGCGGACCCTCAGGCGCCGTGCAGTCTGCCCAATGCCTTTGTAGCCGATCCACCGTTGCTTCCGGTCGTTGCCAGAACGGTCGAGGTCGGCGGGCGAGGCTCGTTCGGCGCGATCGGTCTCACCGCTTCGCTCTTTGGAACCGAGCTGCACGACGACATCCAGTTTGTCGCCAGTGGGTCGGGTTCGACCAGCACCGGTTATTTCAAGAATGTCGGGCATACACGCCGGCAGGGAGTCGAGATCAACCTTCAAAGAACCGCGCAGTCGTGGGACTGGAGTCTGAATTACACGGAACTGGTCGCAACGTTCCAGTCGTCGATGCTGTTGAACAGTCCCAACAATTCCACGGCGTTTGGATATTCCTGCCTTGCCTGCAAGGAGATCATGGTCGGCCCGGGGGACCGAATTCCCGGCATCCCGCGGCACAGTCTCAAGGCGCGGGGTGCATGGAGAAACGGCCGGGCGGAAGTCGCGCTCAGCCTCGTCGGACATTCCGTCCGATACGCGCGCGGCGACGAGAACAATCGGGATGTCCAGGGTGCGCTGCCGGGTTATGTGCTTCTCAATGCCGACTTTCTCTACGCGTTGGCCGAGCACTGGAGCCTCTTTGCCCGGGTCGACAACGTCTTGGACCGACACTATTCGGGCTTTGCCGTGCTGGGTCAGAACGTCTTTACGGCAGATGGGCAGGGCTTCGATCCTTCCGGATCCTCTTGGCGCTCAGAGCAGTTCAGGGCAGTGGGTGCGCCGCGCGGTGCCTGGATCGGTGTTCGTTGGCGAGCAACGCCCTAGGAACGGTATTCGACGCAAAGTCGCTGCGCGTGGCGGCTACTTCGGCAGCACCGCCCGAAGCACACGCAGGGAGTTGCCGCCCAAGGCAAGCCTGATCTCGTCATTGGTGAAACCCTCATCCATCAATGCTTGTGTCAGCAGCTCTAGCCGGCTTGTGTCGTAGCCCGCCGTAATCGCCCCGTCAAAATCCGTGCCCAGCCCCACCGTCTCGATCCCGACGAGGTCGCGGATATAACGCATCGCCCTGGCCGTATCCTTCGGTTCGGTGCCGCACACCGCCGCATCCCATACTCCCACGCCGATCACGCCGTGCAGACGCGCAACACCCCGGATCTCCTCGTCATCAAGGTTCCGGTTCTCCTGGCACGTGCCTTTGACGCCGCCATGACTCGAGACGAGCGGCCGTGTTGCCGATGCCAATACCTCGCGCACCGTCGCATGACTTGCGTGCGCGATATCAATGATGATCCCGCGTCGTTCCATCTGAGCCACGACCGCGCGACCGAGGGGCGTGAGCCCGCCTTTCCTCTCACCGTGCATTGACCCGGCGACTTCGTTATCGAAAAAATGCGCAAGACCGGCCATTCTGACGCCGACATCGTACAGGCGGTCGAGGTTCTCGATCTTCCCCTCGAGGTTCTGCAGTCCCTCGACCGAAAAAAGCGCGCCGATCGGGCGGATCCCCGAGGTGCGTTCGCGCGCAGCCAGAAGCGAATCGAGATCCCCTCTCGTACGGATTGCCACCAGTTTGCCGTCGCTCTCCTTTACAGCAGCCTGCAGTTTTCCTGCGTGATAGAGGGATCGGCCGAGTGGCGAAAACCAGGTCGAAGGAGGCTGCAGTTGGAGGATGGAGAAGCTCCACAAGGTATCCGTCGCGGCATTGCTCTGGTAGTTGATGCCTCTGGGAACCTGGGACACCGACGAGAACACCTGCACGGCGACACCTCCCGCCTGAAGCCTCTGCAGGTCAATATGACCGCGCGCCGAGGACTCAAGGACACTGCGCTTCCAGAGCATGGTGTCACCGTGCATGTCTGCGATCTGCAACGTCTGGTGTAGTGCATGCGCGCCCGCCTGCACGGTCGCGGAGGTGCCGATGGTTTTGTTCTGTGCCCGCTCGACGAGGCCCGGCCCGATGACAAAAGGCACGGTTGCAATCAAGATTCCCGCGCCGATCAGTCCGAATTTCAGTCGCCTATCCATGGGAGCTCCTTTGGTCGAATGCAGAGCCTAACGAGTGGGATCTGGCGCGGCAATAAAAAGCCGGCTTGCGCCGGCTTTCGTTCCATACGGGAACAGAGGACCGGTCAGAACCGGTATTCGATGCTCGCGCCGAGCACGCGGGGGCGCAGCGGCGTCTGGGCGACGATGAACTGCTGGGTGCTGGTGAACACCGAGGCGTTGCAGTCGCCGAGATTTTCGCCGAACACCGTCAGCGTCCACTGGTCCTTGGAGACGCCGAAGGAGGCGTCGTAGGTGGTGTAGGCGGGGTCTTCGAACCGCAGGCGGCCTGTGGTGATCGTCGAACCCTCGGTGAGCGGCGGATTCGCACCCGCCTGCGTGAACGAGTGTCCGACGTGCGAGGCGCCGACCTGCACAAAGGCCTCCATGGCGTCACCGAGGGCAAAGTCGTAGCGCGCACGCAGGCTGAACTGCACCGGCGGCGAATCGGCGGTCGGTGAGCCTGGCGGACCATAGACGTTGCTTACTGCGACGCAATTGCTGCCCGTCGCGTCGCAGTTCTGGGTGATTGGCTTGCCGAAATTGACGCTGTCGGGATTGTTGACGATGAGCGCCGGCGAGTTCGTCTGGCGGCTCTGGTTCCAGGAGGCCCCTGCCTGCAGCATGAGGCCGCCGAAGGGACGGTATACCAGCGAAGTCTCAAGTCCCTTGAGGTCGAAGTTCTGGCCATTGGAGTTGTAGAACACATTCCCAACGAGGCCCGGATTGAAGAGCGCAATCTGCACGTTGTTCCACTTTTCCTTGTACAGCGCGCCGTTCCATTGCAGGCGATGGTTGAGGAATTCGGCCTTCCAGCCAATCTCGTTGTTGTCCAGCTTGTCGGACTTGTAAGAGCTTGGAACTGCATATTGGGGTACGCCGTCCGGACCATAGGCGTGCAGGGCGCCGCCATTCTGGTTGAAGCCGCCCGGACGGAATCCCTGACTGAACGTGTAGTACAGCATCACATCGGGAGATAAGTGCCAGGTGAGGTTGGCTCGGTTCTTCCAGCCCGATTCGGTGTTCGCGAGGTTCTGCTGGTCGAGGTTGTAGCCCTGCTGGCAGCCGCCGGCGGGGTTCCCGCCCTCGAAGCAGTAGAAACTGATGGCGACGTCGCCCTTCAGCGAGTTCTTGAACGTGAAGTGACGGGTTCCGATGGTGGCGGTGAGCACCTTCGGGATCAGGTCGTAATCCACCGACAGGAAAAAGGCGGTCTGCTTCACCTCGCGGACGTCATCCTGGTAGAACGAGCTGTTTTCGTCGCGTACGCCGGGATTCACCACCGTCGTGCCCGGCACCATTCCGGTGCGCGTGAAGCAGCCGTCGGTGACGGTGTCGGTGCAGGCGGGCACGGTCTTGTAGCGCCAGTCCGACTGGTCGTACAGCTTGTTGTCTTCCACATAGACGCCGCCCAGTGCGCGCAGGCGCCAGTCATCCGGTGTCGACAGGCGCAGTTCGTGCTGCATGTGTTCATTGCGCTCGACCGAGCGCCAGATGACCGACGGCGAGAAGCATGTCGAGGGCAGGTCGGCGCCGCTGGGTGCGGTGTGGGGTCCATAGCACTGGTAATAGTCCGCGTAGACGCCACGCGAGTAGTTCGTGTAGTCGTTCACCTGGCGGACCTTGCGGACGAGGTAGCCGCCGGTATACACGGCCTGCAGTGCGCCGATCTTGCCGTTCAGGGTCCAGGACGTGCTCGAGAACGTGTCGTGATTGTAGGACGGATTGAACAGGGTGACCTGAAGCGGTTGCAGGCGTTCGCCATCGGACCCGTTGGGTTGCTGGTAAAACACGCCGGACGTATCGAGGTTCTGGTAGGTCTGCGAGACGAGCAGGTCCCAGTCATCATTGAACTGGTACTTGGCGGAGACACGCACACCGGTGTAGGTCGCCGGATTGATGTTCTCGCCGGCGATCGCGTTGTTGTTGACGGAAGGGGCGTTCGGCGGGACGCAGGATCCGTTGTTGGGCAATCCGTCCGGGCAGTTGCCGTTCGCGTCCGCCGGATAGTTCGCGTAGTGGATGCCAACGTCCGTATTGCGGCGGTGGAAGGTCGCGGGGACGTTGTCGATATACCCGCCGCGGTGGTCGTTGAACACCACGCCACGGACGGCGAGTTTGTCCCCGAAGGGGAGGTTCAGGACGGCCGTCATGTTGGAATTGGGATCGCCATGGGCCGTGACCCCGTAGCCGGCCTTGAAACTGCCCTCGAACTTGCCGAGTTTCGGTTCGTTCGTGATGTAACGCACCATGCCGGCCTCTGCGCCCGAGCCGAACAGGGTGCCCTGTGGGCCCTCGAGTACCTCGATGCGGTTCAGGTCGGCGGCATAGATGTCCAGGTTGCGGCCCGGCAACTGACCTGACTGGTTGTCCAGGTAAATGGCCACGTTGGGGAACGCTGCGGTCGTGCCCGAGCCTTGACTCGGCTGGGAACCGGCCGACAGGCCCCGCATGAAGATTTCGTTCTGCCCGGGACCGTTGTTGGCGGATGAGACGTTGGGCAGGTATTTGATGTAGTCATCAAACGTCTTGACGTTGAGGTCGCCCAACGCCTTTTCCGTGAAGGCCTGCATCGAAATGGGCACGTTCTGGATACTTTCGGCGCGACGCTGGGCGGTCACAATGACTTCGCCCAAGGCATCGGCGTCTTCGGCAAATGCCTGTGCGGTGGAAAGGCCGCCCAGCACGGCAGCAATGGCAAAGGAGAGTTTACGATGCATAAAAAGATCCTCGTGTAGGTCCATCCAGCGGCCGGACACGTGGGCAAGGGACAGGTCGGTTCGGGGGGCTTACGGCCACACCGTTGCGAGACGCCTGCTCCTTGCCGTTGCGTCTATGCAACAAGACTGTTGGGGCAGGCAGGATCATACACCGTTCCGTCCAGTACGAGTCACCGTGCCCAGTGGCCGGCGCCCCAACAGCAGCCTCTCCACGGTCGGGATAGGCGCCTATCTACCGGCCGAAGGCTCGGCTATCCTGCGCGCCCCATCGCTAGGATGTTCTGATGACCACGGATCTGCCTCCTTGCCCGACCTGTGCCTCGACCCTGACCTATCACGACGGGGTCCAGTTCGTCTGTCCCGAGTGCGCCCATGAGTGGAGTGTGGCCGAAAACGCCAACGCCAGCGCCGACTCCGATGACGCCCTGTTGGTGTGCAAGGATGCCAATGGCAATGTCCTCGCCGACGGCGATGCGGTGACCGTCATCAAGGACCTGAAGGTCAAGGGTGCTGCGTCAGCGCTTAAGTCCGGTACCAAGGTGAAGAACATCCGCCTGGTCGAAGGCGACCACAACATTGATTGCTGGATCGAGGGCTTCGGCGCGATGAAACTGAAGTCGGAATTCGTCCGTAAGGTCTGAACTTCTGCGGACAGGTCGATCAAAGTCGACCGAGCGCGTGCCGCATCTGATAGTCGGCCAGCGTCACGTCGTACCGTGCCGATATCTGACGCATCTGGGCGTCGGCACGTGCGGCCAAGGCCTCCAGAACACTTGTGTTCGTGGTGAGGCCGGTTTCATACAGGCGTGTGGCGAGCCTCAAGTTTTCTTCGGCGCTCTCTACGGCTTGGTCACCTGCGACCAAGCGGCTCCGGGCGTCCTCAATCGAGCGCAATGCCGCCGACAGTTCCCGGCGGATGGACAGCCGCATGCTGTCCACCAGTCGGTCCGTCGCTTTAGCGCGAAAGTGCAGGGCAGACACGCGAGCGGCAGTCTGCCCACTATCGAATAATTTCCACTCAAAGCCGATGCCTACGGAGGCGACATCCGCCCGGTCGAGGATTTGCGTGTCCATGTGCTGCCAGCCGGCGCGAACTCCGATTTGGGGTAAGGAATTCCCGCGCTCCGCAACAGCCGCGTCATTCAGCGCGTCGCGTTGCGCGACGAGCGCCCGCAAATCAGCGCGCCGGTCGAGCGCCTCTGAGAACAGTACTCCGAGGTCACCCCGGCCGATAGGAGTCTCGTCACCAGGCTCTTCGAGGTCGGGGCTTTCCCCGGGCGTGCCACCGACCAGATCCACGTAGACGTCCTCGGCCGTGCGGACAGCGTTATGGGCATGGTGGTCGTCCGCTCTGGCGTTGGCGAGTGCAACCTCGACGGTCAACGCATCCGTCTTGGGAACACCTTCACGCGCATAAAGGGCAGCGACAGTCTGCTGATGCGATTCCAACGCGCGGACGCGCGCCTGTGTCACCGTTTCGGCGCGCCGGGCGCGCAATACGTCGAGATAGGCGCTCACGACCGATAAACCGACGTCTGACCGGGTCTGTATCGCTGTAGCCGCCGAGGCAGCCGCCTCCGCGCGACTGGCATCGATGGCGCCCTGAATTCGTCCACTCGTGAAGAGTGGAATCGTGAGGTCAGCAGTCGCGCTCTTTATCTGGTCATCCTTGAAAATTTGTGGCGATTGCAATCTTCCGGCCGGGGTGGCCATGTCCAGCATCGGCGAGTGATCTAAACGGGCGAGCGAGCCGGAGACCGTCACGACAGGATAACGAAGCCGATCGGCCGATTGAGCGGCGGCCTGTGCCGCCGCCGCCCCGGATTGAGCGGCGAGGATGGCCGGGTTGGAGCCCTTTGCCTTCTCGAGGGCACTCTGCAAAGTGTCAGCGAAGGACGGCCCGGCGATGAGCGTCGACAGCAACCATATTCCGAAGCGCCCGCCGGTCATGGCGCCTTGCCCTTCAATGAGACAATGCCAAGCGCTTTGAGCACATAAGTCTCATAGATCGGCGTCAGTGATCCGGTACGAACCTTGCGCAGGAAGTATTTCTCGAAAGCTATTTTTGCAAGATGCACCCATTTCCCGCGTTTCGCCCAGGTCAGATTCCGTGGCGGTAACTGCGGGAGCGCGACAAATGCTGCGCCGGAATCTCCAAAGTCGGCCAAACAGATCGCATTCCATGTCGCTTCGGCATCCACAGGTTCGCCCCGGATGTCTGCCACGATGTTATGGGCCACGGCAGTCACCATCGACTCGATCATGTAACCTGTCTTGGGTGCGCCGACTCCGACCGGTGTGGCCTCGACCGGAGGAATGGCAATACAGACGCCCACGGAATAGATCGAAGGGTAGGTGGGATTGCGCTGGTGCTTGTCGACAAGAACAAATCCCCTTGGGTTGCATAAACCGGGGACGGCAGCCACAGGATCGACGCCCTTGAACGCGGGAAGAACCATGCTCCATTTAAACGGAAGATCGTGGGTTCGACGCATGGTGCCGTACTCATCGAGCTCCTCTACGTGCATCAATCCGCCCTCTACGGAAGTGATTTTTGCGTTGGTAATCCATTTGATATGGTGCTCGCGAAGCTCGGATTCCATCATGCCCTTGCTGTCTCCAACTCCGCCAAGTCCCATGTGGCCGATATACGGCTCAGGCGTTACGTAGGTGATAGGCACGCGGTCGCGGATTTTCCTCTTGCGCAAATCCGCATCAAGAATCATTGCCATCTCGTAAGCAGGGCCGAAGCAGCTTGCCCCCGGGGCCGCGCCGATGACGACCGGTCCGGGATTTTTCAAAAATTCCTCATATGCGGCATAAGCGCGCACTGCATGTCCCTGAGTGCAGATGGAGTGGGTGTGAAAATCCGGGCCAAGGCCTGGCACTTCTTCAAACGACAATTTCGGACCAGTGGCGATGACAAGATAGTCATAATGAACCACGTGGCCGTCATCAAGAGTGATGCACTTTGTTTCCGGGTCAATGGCGGTGACCAAATGCACGAGCCACTCGACGCCCTTGCTTTCGAGGGGTTCCTGCAAGGGAACGCTAACATCGGCTGGAGTGCGCCAGCCAACAGCGACCCACGGATTGGATGGGGTGAACTCGAAGTTGGGCCTCGCCCCGATCAGCGTGACCCGATGTTGTTTGGGAAGATGACGGCGTAATTCGAAGGCCGACGGAATGCCGCCGACCCCTGCGCCGATGATGACGATATGAGCCATTGCGTCAGTCCCCCTGCGTTGATAGTTGATGTTTGTCTGCGCGGCGCTTCAGGTATCCGTAATAAAGCACCGGTATCAGGATGAGGGTAAGCGCTGTCGAAACCAGGATTCCGAATATCAGTGATACCGCCAGGCCATTAAAGATGGGGTCATCGATGATGAAGAAGGCGCCGGTCATCGCGGCGATTCCGGTCAGCAATATAGGTCTTGTTCGAATCGATGCCGCGCGAACTACCGCATCCGCAAGTGGTTGGCCTGCCGCGGTTTCGGCATTGATGAAGTCAACCAGCAAAATGGAGTTGCGCACGATGATGCCGGCGAGTGCGATCATGCCAATCATGGAGGTGGCCGTGAATTGTGCCCCCAGCAGCGCGTGACCTGGCATGACGCCTATGATCGTTAGCGGTATGGGCGCCATGATGATCAGCGGCGTTCCGTAGGATCCGAACTGGGCGACCACCAGCAGATAAATCAAGATCAGACCGACGGAGTAGGCCAATCCCATGTCACGAAAGGTTTCATAAGTGATAGTCCACTCGCCGTCCCATCGGAGTGCTCGTTCGGTGATTCGGGTCGGTGCGGAGACATACGCCTGAACAAGAGGGACGCTGGACTTGTCTTTGCCCAACTGTGAGCCGACCCTGAACATCCCGTAAAGTGGGCTGTCCAGTCTGCCGGCCATATCGCCGGTGACATATTCCAGTGGCAGGAGGTCTTTGTGGAAGCGGGGACCGTCCCACGCATCCGACCTTGCATCGACCAACTCTGACAGTGGAATCAGGCCTCCGCTGGCCGAGCGGACGTGCAATGCCAAGGCGGCGTTGATTCCCGCATGATCCGCAACACCGAGACCCATCCTGATGGCTACTGGGTCTTCTTCTGCGCCCGGGTGTAGATAGGCCGGTACCGAGCCGCCGAGTCCCGCAGCCAATGCTCCGCTGATCGAAGCTTGGCTGACGCCCAGGCGAGCTGCCTTCTGTCGATCGACAACGACACTCAAGGAGCGCGCATCGGTCGCCACCAAGGAGTCCGCCGTATCGACGATGTCCGGCGTACTGTCAAAGGTCGCCCTGACCTCGCGTGCGGTCTGCAGTCGTTCTGAACGACTCGCGCCGTAAATTTCAGCCACCAGGGGGGCCTGCACTGGCGGGCCGGGAGGGACTTCGACTATTTGGACGCTGCGCGCCCCGAGGCGCTTGCCGGTGGCAGCAAGTATGGGGCGAAGCGCGAGCGCGACATCATGACTTTTCCGCTTGCGCTCAGATTTGTCGACCAGATTGACGACAAGATCACCCTGATGTGGGTCAGCCCGCAAGTAGTACTGTCGGACGAGGCCGTTAAAGTTGATAGGGGCGGACGTGCCTGCGTACGCTTGCCAATCTGTGACTTCCGGTACCTTGCGCACTTCTTCGGCCAATCCGGCAAGTACCCTTGAAGTCTCCTCCAAAGGTGTCCCTTCCGGCATGTCGACAACTATCTGGATCTCCGATTTGTTGTCGAAAGGCAGCATCTTCATGACGACCAGTTGCACCGCCACAAGTGCGATGGCTGCGAAAATGGCCGCTACGATTCCAAAATAGAGCCTGTGGCGCCGCGTGCGACCCTCGGTTACATGTAGGAAAGGTCTGACAGCACGCTCGAAAAACGCATGCACTTTTTCATCCAGAGCGGACGGCGCATGGCTCTCGGTGTTTCCCCACGAGCGTGCATAAAGCTTCCGGCAAAGCCAGGGTGTGAAAATCAGGGCGATGGCCAGAGAAAGCAGCATTCCCATGCTTGCGTTGATGGGAATGGGGCTCATGTACGGGCCCATAAGGCCGGATACGAAGGCCATGGGGAGGAGAGCTGCGATCACGGTGAATGTCGCGAGGATCGTTGGACCGCCCACTTCATCGACGGCGACAGCGATAGTTTCGCTCAGCGTACGTTCTCGTTGACCAAGGTGTCGGTGGACGTTTTCAACGATGACGATGGCGTCGTCCACCAGAATGCCTATTGAGAAGATCAGGGCAAAGAGGGAGACGCGATTGATCGTGAAGCCCCAGGCCCATGACGCGAAAAGTGTCGCGGCAAGAGTCACGATCACGGCGGCGCCAACGACCACGGCTTCACGACGGCCTACGGCCAGAAGGACGAGCAGCACAACGGAAGTGGTCGCAAAGAGGAGCTTCTCGATGAGTTTCTTGGCCTTGTCGTTGGCCGTGACCCCGTAATTTCGGGTCATCGTCACCTGCACGGCGGCGGGAATGACCACGCCTTTGAGCGAATCGAGGCGCTGCAGTACCGCGGAGGTGACATCGATCGCGTTGCTGCCGGGCTTTTTTGATACGGCTATCGTGACGGCCGGCGCGCTGCCGACCTGGGTCAAGCCACGCTTTTCCGCGGCGGGACCGGTACCGAACGTGGCATAGTGATCGGGTATCGAGGGTTCGTTGCTGACCGTTGCAACGTCTTCAAGAAAGACAGGATGGTTTGCGCGGTAGGCTACTACGAGCGTAGCGATATCGTCCCTACTCGCCAGAAACGTGCCTGCGGTCACCGGCGTCGTGTGATTCGACTCGACGATGCTACCGGCCTGCCGGGCAAGTCCTGCAGCACCTAAAGCAGAAGCGATGTCATCGAGGGTCAAGCCGGCCGTGGTCAGGCGGGCGGGGTCGAGGTCAACCCTCACATTCGGTTCGCTGGCGCCGATCAGGTCGACGTTACGCGTGCCGCGAACCCGCCTTATTTCTGTACCCAGCGCCCGGGCGACTTCTCCTAATTCGCGACCCCCGATGGCAGGGTCCTTGCTCCACAGGGTCACGCCCAGGACCGGTACGTCGTCTATACCTTTAGGCTTGATCAATGGTGCCAGGATGCCAGATCCCGCAGGACGCCAATCTGCGTTTGAGTACACGGTGTTGTAAAGGCGTACCAACGCTTCCTGCCGTTTGACTCCCACTTCAAACTGCACGGTCAGGACTGCCACTCCCGGGCGGGAGACAGAGTACAGGTGCTTTACGCCCTCGATTTCCGAGAGCACTTTTTCCATGGGTGTCGCCGCCAGGCTTTCGACTTGCGCCGCGCTGGCGCCCGGGTAGGGAACGATGACATTCGCCATCGTCACGTCAATCTGAGGCTCCTCTTCACGAGGCGTGATGGCTACTGCGAAGAGGCCAGCCAGTAGGGCCGCCAGCGCGAGTAGGGGCGTCAGCTGGTTTTCAAGGAAGGCTTTCGCGATCCGCCCGGACAGGTGCAACGGACGACTCATGGTTTTGTATCGCCGGCGGCACGGGCAGCGGCTGTGCTGTCGGTGGCGATAACGTCACCTTGTGCGAGTCCAGCCAAAATCTCGGTCCGATCCCCCATAGTCCGGCCCGGCCGAACGTAACGCAGCACCGGTAAGCCGTCGGAGCCAACGACATAGACCCCGGATACCTCGCTGCGACGAACCAGCGCGCTGCTCGGGGCCGTTACGATAGGGAGGGTGGCAACCGGCAGTTCGACGCGTACCGGTGTCCCTGGCGCCAATTCGATGCCCGAAGGCAAGTTTGCGCGTGCCCGAAAAGTCCCCGTGTCAGCGCCTGCTTCGGGTGAGATGGTTAGTGGGTGAAGCGTGATTGTCCCGGAGGCGAGGGGAATCCGGGCCTCGTTCGCGCGCCGCACTGCATCGGCTATCGATGCGGGTACGGCGAAGGCGACCCGTAACGATCTGCCGGACACAATGCCTACCAAAGGTTGACCGGGCATTACAGTCTCGCCGACGTCTACCAGACGGCGGCTGACCGCGCCGGCGAAGGGTGCGCGAATCTCCGTATACCCGACTTGCTCGTGTGCATGTGTGACGGACCCCTCGGCAGCGGCAAGGGCGGCACTGGCCCGGTCACGTGCGGAGAGCGCTGCTTCATACTGTGCCTTTGAGGCGATATGCTCATCGTATAGCGCTTTGACTCGATGAAACTGCGCCTCAGACTCTGTGGCTGCTGACTTCGCCCCGATCAGTGCGCCATCGGCTGCTTTGAGGCCCGCGCGCTGTTCATTGCTGGTGATTCGCAATATGACGGTGCCTGCCGCAACCCGGTCGCCGACATCATGCAGGAGTGCACTGACACGTCCGCTGGTCTGGGCAGATAGGGTTGCGCCGTCGATGGCTTCCACAACGCCGTCTACCGGGCGAGCGGTGGTGCCCTGAGTCGCTGCCACTTCCTCAGTGAGTAATTGCGATGTTCGGGCAGGCGCAGGTGCGCTGTTATGGCCAGAGCAGGCAGCCAGCGTGATTGCGAGTGTACTTGCAACGATATGACGCATACCGACGCCTTAATTGAAAGCGTTGCCGGGAACGAAGCCGAGACGTTTCAGCACGCTGGCAAGCGGGCAAAAACCGGTGAATGACGACTGAAGCAAGTTCGCACCTACAAAAGCCGTCAGCCACAGCCATCGTCCGTCCACGAAGTGAGCGAGACCCAGACTGATCAGGATCATCGAGCCTGCGAATGCGACAACCATGCGGTCAATGTTCATGACGTCTATCTCCTACGATTCAGGGTTCGGTCAAAATATTAGGAAAACCTAAATTAGTAAATAGGTATAATCAGAAAGATGACTATTCCAGCCGATTTGCTAAAGTTGGGACATGCCGGTGGACAGGAATCCCCCATGAAATCAACTGCTCTCTCGGTAAGACAAAAGCCCCGCCCTGGAATCGCTGAAGTCGAGGCGCATGCCGGATCTGCCGCGAAACTGCTTAAAGCGCTTGCCAATGAGCAGCGACTTCTCGTGTTGTGTTCTTTGGTCGACGGGGAAAGGTCTGTCGGTGAGATCAATGAACGGGTTGCGTTGAGTCAGTCCGCGCTTTCCCAGCATCTGGCTCTCTTGCGAGAGGCGGGTGTCGTCAAGACACGCCGTGAATCCCAGACAGTCTGGTACTCACTCGCGGATGGTCCGGTCGAGTTGGTAATGGGGGCGCTCTACCAGGCGTTCTGCGCACCTTCGCGCCGCAAACGCGCTCAGAACTGACACAGGAGACGAATCATGCAGAAGAATGTAGGAATGATTGATCGGGTATTGCGAGTGGTGCTCGGCGTCGTGCTGCTGGTGTTGGTCTACGCGGGCCCTGCCCGCTGGTGGGGTCTGGTGGGTCTGATCCCACTGGCCACCGGACTCGTGTCGTTCTGTCCGCTTTATACTCTGCTCGGTATCCGGCGTAGCCGCTGAGGCGGCACAGTTAATCTTCGGATTCTCCGAGCATACGCAGGGCGGCAGCGTAGTCGCTGTTCCACGACCTAGGCAGCCCATCCTCGCCGACCAGGCGCTCGTGCAGGGCGCACAGTTGTCGCCAGCAGTGTGCGGCGCTCGCGTCGTTTTGAGCCGGCCCGAACCGTTGTTCTATTTCCGATGGTGACAATCGATTGAGGACGTCCTGCAATGTCTGACGGGCTGCATGGACCGCGTTCCGTTGCTGAGTTTCCAGTCGGTTGAATGCGGCCCTTACCGCGTCGACAGGTGGCACGAGTCGCTTCTGCTTCTCGTCCAACAGCAAGCACAGGGCTTCATCCACCGAACCTGCGTGCTCGATCGGGTCACGGCGCAGGTCAAAACGCCCGGTCCGTCCGTCAGTCTGGTCATCACGTTGCGACCGCAAACGCGCCTGTGCGACAAGCCCTGTGGTCATTTCGCGCAGCAGCAGGCCCGCGAGGGCCATCAGACGTTGGGCGTCTGCCGCACTGAGGTCGCCTGCGGCAAGTCCGGCGCCACGCTGGAAGGCCTGGACGTCGGCCGCTGCCGGTGGGCTCCAGGTTGGATTGTTGTGCGCGTCGGCGGCGGCGGGCATACCGATCAGGTCTCGCAGGTCGAGGGCGGCGCCGAGGTCAGGAATGGAGGCGGACGGGTCGGGCAACGGCGGCGCCGTCGCGAGGGCGGCGTTCAGGTCCTCGTCACGCGGGGGTCCGACGTCGACCCGCAGTTCATAGCCGCCAATGGCAATCTGGTCGCCAGCCTCCAAAAGGTGTACGCCCTGGCGTCCTACAGCCTGCTTCGATCCGTTGACGAACGTGCCGTTGGAACTGGTGTCGAGCAGGTTGTAGCGTCCGTCAACGTAGACGATGCGGGCGTGATGGGACGATACATAGCGCTCAGGATCGGGCAATACCCAGTCATTGTCCGCCGCACGACCGATCCGGCCTCCCTCGGGGCCAAACGTGTGGTGGGCTCGGCCCGGAAGGGCGCGGGCCCGGGAGCCGAAAACTCGCAGCGTGAGCGGCATGGCCGGAACACCAGTTAAGATGGGTGTCACTTTACTCCCTAGCGCGGCGTCAGCATGGCATCCAGTCACATTTTGAAGGTTCTGTTCGTCCGGGAAGGCAAGGTCTGGGAGGTGTATGCCCGGAAAGTCTCCCACGGCAGCCTGTTCGGCTTCCTGGAGGTGGAAGATTTCGTGTTTGGGACACGCTCCTCCGTGGTGGTCGATCCATCGGAAGAGCGGGTGAGGGCGGAGTTCGAGGGGGTCAAGCGGACCTGGCTGCCCCTGCACTCCGTCCTGAGGGTCGATGAGGTGAAAAAAGGCGGTCCGAGCAAGATCACCGCCTACGATGGCACCAATGTCGCCCAGTTTCCCATGCCGGTCATGCAAGGCGCCCCGGATCTGGTCCCACGCAAGTAACGGCGGTCGCACACCGGGCCGGGGCCCGGGTGCGGTAGAATGCGGGCTTGCCGGTCGTGGCCGGCTCCAAGCCTGAGTATCCGATGCTGGTATTGCCCGGGGCCGCGGCCCTTTCCCGCTTCCGTCTCGACAAACTTCTGTCCGCCCTGCAGGGGATCGATCCGTCGATCCGGGGTGTAGAGTGCTATTTCACCCACTTTGTCGACCTGTCGGCAGCGCTGGACTCCGCGCACCGTACCGTGCTGGAGCGATTGCTCGAGTCCGATGCAGCCCCTGCGCTCCCCGCCGGCACCTGCCATCTGGTCGTGACACCGCGGCCCGGGACTATTTCACCCTGGTCGACAAAAGCAACCGACATTGCCCATGTCTGCGGGCTGACGGCAGTCCGCCGCATCGAGCGTGGCACGGTGTATGTCCTGCATGCGCAAGCAGTTCCGGGACCCGAGACCCTCGCGCGCCTTGCCGCCCCCCTACACGACCGGATGATCGAGGCGGTGCTGCCCTCGCTGCAGGCCGCCGCCAGTCTGTTTTCGGATGAAACACCGCGTCCTCTGGCGTTCGTGCCTCTCGGGACCGATGGACGGGCAGCCCTGCGGGAAGCTGACCGGCGCTTGGGTCTGGCCTTGTCCGACGACGAGGTCGATTATCTGCTCGCTGCGTACGCCCGGCTGGGTCGCGACCCGA
The DNA here is from genome assembly GCA_963978075.1 of uncultured bacterium. Classification (GTDB taxonomy): domain Bacteria; phylum Pseudomonadota; class Gammaproteobacteria; order Steroidobacterales; family Steroidobacteraceae; genus CAIKZZ01. The sequence continues at coordinate 15,546 of CAXBRZ010000013.1, forward strand.
CCGATGTCGAGTTGATGATGTTCGCGCAGGCCAATTCGGAGCACTGCCGTCACAAGATTTTCAATGCGGCGTGGCAGATCGATGGCGAGCCCATGGACAAGTCGCTTTTTGCCATGATCCGTAACACCCACGAGAAGAATCCTGGCGCCGTCTTGTCCGCCTACCGGGACAACGCGTCGGTGATTGCAGGGTCGGTGGCCGAACGCTGGTTCGCAGACCCCGCGACCCGTGTCTATCACGCGACCAGGGAGCCGATCGACATTCTCATGAAGGTCGAGACGCACAACCACCCGACGGCCATTTCCCCCTTTCCGGGGGCGTCGACCGGATCGGGTGGCGAGATCCGCGACGAGGGCGCAACGGGCCGGGGCGCCAAGCCCAAGGCGGGCCTTACCGGCTTCACGACCTCCAATTTGCGGATACCGGGCTTTGAGCAGCCGTGGGAAGGCCCGGAGGGCAAGTCCGCGCGCATCGCAAGTCCGCTGGACATCATGATTGAAGGGCCGCTCGGAGCGGCAGCGTTCAACAACGAGTTCGGTCGGCCCGGCATCCTCGGGTACTTCCGGACGTACGAACAGCGCGTTGCCGGCGATCCGGTGGGCGTGACCCGGGGTTACCACAAGCCGATCATGCTGGCGGGTGGGCTTGGCAACATCCGGCGCCCCCACGTCGAGAAAGGCGAGGTGCCGGCCGGCGCGAAGATCGTGGTGCTCGGCGGCCCGGCCATGCTGATTGGCCTTGGTGGTGGCGCGGCGTCGTCGGTGGGCAGTGGCGCCTCGACCGAGGATCTTGATTTCGCCTCGGTCCAGCGCGGCAATCCCGAAATGCAGCGACGGGCGCAGGAAGTGATCGACCGCTGCTGGGCACTTGGCGAGCACAATCCGATCATCCTCATCCATGACGTCGGTGCAGGCGGGCTGTCGAATGCGATCCCGGAAGCCGTGGCGCACAGTGAACGTGGCGGAAGGATTGACCTGCGTTCGATTCCGACCGACGAGCCCGGCCTGTCGCCGCTGGAGTTGTGGTGCAACGAGGCGCAGGAGCGCTACGTGCTCTGCATTGCCAGCGAGCACATGGACACGTTCATGGGATTCTGCCGGCGCGAACGCTGTCCCGCCGCCGTCGTCGGAACCATTACCAGTGACGGTGAGCTCGTGGTCAGTGATCCGAGGACCGGTGAGTCACCGGTGGAGATGCCGATTGAGGTGCTGCTCGGCAAGGCACCGCGCATGCACCGCAGCGCGCAGCGATCGCCGCGCGCACGACAGGCGCTGGATACCGCCGAGATCAACGTAGTCGAGGCCGCCTACCGCCTGCTGCGTCTGCCGACCGTAGCCGACAAGACGTTCCTGATCACGATCGGAGACCGCACCGTCGGCGGGATGGTCAGCCGGGATTCGCTCGTCGGACCTTGGCAGGTGCCGGTGAGCGATTGCGCGGTCACGCTTGCGGGCTACACGACCCATGCGGGCGAGGCAATGGCGATGGGCGAGCGTACGCCGGTGGCCCTCCTCGATGGTCCCGCGTCCGGGCGCCTTGCGGTTGCCGAGGCGATTACCAACATTGCGGCAGCTGATATCGGACAGTTGTCGGACATCAGCCTGTCTGCGAACTGGATGGCGGCCTGCGGCGACGCCCACGAAGACGCCACACTCTTCGATACGGTGCGCGCGGTGGGTATGGAGTTGTGTCCGGCACTCGGCATCGCGATTCCGGTGGGCAAGGATTCCCTGTCCATGCGCTCGGGGTGGAAATCTCCCACAGGCGACCGTTCTGTCTGGTCACCCGTATCGCTCATCGTGTCGGCCTTTGCGCCGGTCAAGGATGCCCGCGCGACGCTGACGCCCGAACTGAAGGGTCGCGACGGTTCCTCGGCGCTGGTGTTGCTTGACCTGTCCGCCGGCAAGGATCGCTTGGGCGGGTCTTGTCTCGCGCAGGTGTACGGGGTCCTCGGGGACACGCCCGCGGATCTGGACAGTCCCGATGTGCTGTCGGGTGCCTTCCGCACCGTGCGAAAACTCGCGAGTGAGGGTCGGGTGCGCGCCTATCACGACCGTTCGGACGGTGGCCTTTTCGTCACCCTCGCGGAGATGGGCATTGCTTCCCGAGTCGGCCTGACGATCGATCTTGGGCAAGTCGCGGATCCCGTGGCAGCACTTTTCAGCGAAGAGCCCGGGATGGTGCTGGAAGTGGCCAAGACCGACGTCGATTCCGTCATGGCGGTCTGTGCCGCCCAAGGGATCGGTGCCATCGCCCGCGTGATCGGCGAGACGGGCGCTGCGCCGCGGCTCACCGTTCATGCCAACGGAGTGCAGACGCTCGACGAAGCGCTGGTCGATCTGGCGAAGGCATGGTCGGAGACCAGTTACCGGATGAGGGAGCGTCGCGATGACCCCACCTGTGCGCAGGAAGAATACGCGCACGTGGCCGATGCGGCGGATCCCGGGTTGTCGGCCCGCCTGACCTTTGAGGCAGATGATGATGTGGCTGCTCCCTACATCGCGGTGGGTGCACGGCCTCGGGTGGCGGTGCTGCGCGAGCAGGGCTGCAACAGTCAGTTGGAGATGGCGGCGGTATTTGCCCGTGCGGGCTTTGAAGCCCATGACGTGCATATGACCGACATCATCAGCGGCGCTGTGACGCTTCTGGATTTCAAGGTGGCGGTGGCGGTAGGCGGGTTCAGTTACGGTGACGTCCTGGGCGCCGGCGAGGGCTGGGCGAAGTCAATCCTGTACAACGGACGCGCACGCGACGAGTTTGCGCGCCATTTTGAACGTCGCGACAGCCTGACGCTGGGCGTCTGCAACGGCTGCCAGATGCTTGCGGCACTGGCCCAGCTCATTCCCGGTACCGAGCATTGGCCGCGTTTCAAGCGCAACCGCTCGGAACAGTTCGAGGCCCGCCTGACGCTGGTCGAAGTGACGGAATCACGGTCGCCGTTTTTCAGCGGCATGGCCGGTTCCGTATTGCCGATTGCGGTGAGTCATGGAGAGGGTCGCGCGGTGTTTGCCTCGGCGGCAGATGAAGCTGCGTTCCTCGCGGTGGGTGGAACCACGCTGCGTTACGTCGACCATTACGGTCGTGTTGCCTCGACCTATCCGCGAAATCCGAACGGTTCACCGCATGGCATTGCCGGCATCACTTCAAGTGACGGGCGGGTCACGCTGACCATGCCACACCCCGAACGGGTCTACCGCGCCGCACAGAATTCCTGGCGGCCGGCGGATTGGTCCGAGGACGGTGGCTGGATGCGGATGTTCCGCAATGCGCGTGTTGCCCTCGGCTGATTCCCGGCCGATCGGCGTCTTCGACTCCGGAGTCGGCGGACTGACGGTGCTCGCGGCGCTTGAGGCCGAGATGCCGTCGTCGTCGTTCGTGTATCTGGGCGATACGGCGAGGCTCCCCTACGGCACCAAGAGTCCTGCAAGCGTCGAGCGTTATGCCCTGCAGTGTGCCGCTGCCTTGGTCAGGCGCGACGTGCGTGGTCTTGTTGTTGCGTGCAACACGGCCTCGGCGGCGGCATTGCCGGCCTTGCGCGCGGCGCATCCGGGTCTGCCGGTGATCGGCGTGATCGAGCCGGGAGCCGAAGCGGCACTGGCGGCTTCACGCTCCGGCCGGATTGTCGTGCTGGCGACGGAGGGGACTGTCCGTGCCGGGGTCTATCAGCGGGCGATTGCCGAGCGCGACCCCGCAGCGGTCGTTACCGCCATTGGCTGCTCGGTCTTTGTCGCACTGGCGGAAGAAGGCTGGGGTGACGGTGACATCGCGGAGCAGGTTGCCCGGCAGTACCTCGGTTCGGTCTTTGAGTCGGACGCGCCACCTGACACCTTGTTGCTCGGGTGCACCCATTTCCCGCTCCTGCGCCGGACGCTTGAGCGCATCGTTCCGTCCTCGGTCAGGATCGTGGATTCGGCCCAGACCACGGCGCTTGCGGTCGCGGACTTGCTGGGAGATCGGAAGAGCACACGTCTGAACTCCAGTC
>CAXBRZ010000014.1:0-19341 GCA_963978075.1 uncultured bacterium
CCGTCGACGTTCTCGCCGATCGCGTAGGCGAGATCGCAGTCGGCCCGCACGTAGGACGGGTCCTTGCCGCCGAGCTCGAGCCCGGTGCCGATGAACCGTTCTGCGGCGGCGCGCTGGATGGAGTGGCCGCCCTCGACCGAACCGCGGAAGTGGTACGCGCCGTTGCTGACAACCAGCGCGAAGGGCTTAAGATCATTCAACGACAGTCACGCGCGGGCGTGCTGAGTGCCGCCGAGGAGCGGCAGCAAGAGAGTGCTCTGGCTGCCACCGAAGCGTTGCTGCCGGCCATTTCCCAGAAACGGGTGCAGGCCGAAAATCAGTTGGCCTTGCTACTGGGCCGGATCCCAGGTGTCGGTTCGGTGAACGTTCCGGAAGTGACCGTTTCCCCAGCGGAAGTGCCCTCGGGGGTACCCTCCGAGCTGCTGTTGCGGCGGCCGGACATACGCGGCGCCGAGGCCCGGCTCAGGGCCGCCCATGCGCGAGTGGAAGTCGCGCGAACGCTATTCTTTCCCGATATATCCCTCACTGGCGCGGTTGGCAGCGCCAGTACCTCACTCGCCGACGCATTGAACGGCAATGGGGCCAAGATCACTTCCATTGGCCCGCAGGCGAATCTGCCGCTTTTTTCAGGTGGCGCTCTGCGTGCGAATCGTGACGCTGCAAAGGCGCGAAGGGACCAGGCGGTCATTTCCTATCATCAGGTCATTCGTTCGGCGTTTGGCGAGGTGGCGGGTGACCTTCATGCGATCCGTACCAGTGCGGAACTGCGTCAGATTCAAAGCCGCCGCACGGAGGTTGCCATCGAAGCGCGACGGCTCGCGGAACTGCGCTTTCGCGCAGGAACGACCAGCTTCGTAGAACTCCTCGATGCACAACGCCAGGTGCTTGCTTCCCAGAGCGACCTGATCCAGGCTGAATTATCCGAACGCCAAGCCCGCGTTGACCTGTATCTCGCCCTCGGGGGCGGATGGGGCGAATCCCGCTGAATGCCACACGGGTGGTTTTTGCCTTGCGAAAAGAAGCCAAAAACGGCCAGCTGCCGCTTCTACGGAAGTCCAAGTACCTCAGCAACGGCACGAGCCACTGATTGCTGCAACTGCTTTTCTGTCCTGTCTCTCGGCGACTCAAAGCCCAACCGCTCCAGGTATGGCTTAATGCGCTCGTCCTCAAGCGCAATGCGAGCTGGAAGCAGATTGGACAAGGACGACGTCATAGCTGCGGACGATGTCAAAACCTTCGGCAAGGCTTTTTGCAGAACAAGTTCCTCGGCTGTGTAATCGCATCCAAAAGGGAAAGTTGAAAAAAAGCCGCTCCGCCGCATCGCATCAAGTGCCTGGGCGATCGTCTCAGGGAAGTTGCGACGGTGGGCCTCCGGGATCTCGAACGAAGACTCGATCTTGCCAGCCGTTTTTGCCTGAGACAGCAATTCGCCCTGGAACCGTGAATCCGTAACGGCGAGCAATGCCGCGACACAATCGCGATCCGTCAAGCCTCGCAAATTCGCGATGCCGTACTCGGTAACCACGATATCGCGCATGTGCCTGGGTACGGTCACGTGGCCATAATTCCAGACGATATTGGAGGCGGTCTTTCCGCCGCTTGTTCGGGTGCTGCGCACGAGAAGTATGGACCGTGCTTCAGGCAGTGCATGCGCCTGAGACACGAAATTGAACTGTCCGCCGACGCCGCTGACAACCTGACCCGAATCTAGTGCATCCGAGACGGCAGCACCCAAGCCGGTCACCATCATGGTCGTGTTGATAAAACGACCATGCCGGCGTTGAGCCATTTTCAAGTCGTGGCCTGCTCCACCGGGCTCGTTGGTCCACCGAACGCTGGTCATGTTGAAAGCGGTACGGTCCGCTTCGGGTAAATTTCGCAGGGCGCTGTAAAACGCCCGCGGTCCGAGCATGAACGCGCCATGGAGAATATGCCCTCCCTCGAGCCTGCGGGATAAGCATTCGTTTGCTATGCGCGTGCGGAGCTTTTCATCGGAAAGATCGGCTTCAATACGCTTGCCGGCTGGTGATATCAGCGAATACTTTCCGTCATGAGTGGTACCTGGCGAGAACAGGCCGCATTTTTCGAGCGCCGCGAATTCCCTCAAATCAATGTGGGACATTCCCGCTCGGGAAAACGCGACGAGCATCTCCTCGTCAGGCCTCTCGGTGACCACGCCGTCGTCGAGAAGCCGCTGCAGTGTGGCGTGGGGATAGACGCGGCGAGAGAGAATTCCCGAACGGTAAAGTTCGAGAAATCCATCGACAAACATCTCGGTGTTGGCAAAGATCCCACGGTCCAGACTTCCGAATCCACCCACATCCTCGATGGTCTTCCGAAAACGGTCTGCAACCCCGGTCAGCCCAAGCACATGACGGTAGACGTCATTCCGTTGATGCCGCAATTGCAATGCGTAGACAATGGATTCGCCGAGCTCGCCGATTCCCAGCTGCAGAGTTCCGCCATCCCGTACCAAGGACGCTGCATTCAGACCCAGAGCGTGCTCTACATCGCCAATGGCTGCATTTGGGATGCAAAACGGATCGTGCTCGTAGCGCTCGTGGTCCAACAAAAGGTCGAACCGGGGCCTGGAGAGTGCCGCGTCTCCCAACATAAAAGGCATGCGTCTGTTGACGCTGCCAACGCTGACGACCGCCTTGCCTTCGGCGGAGGCGGCCTCGAAATAATCCAGCATGTCCAGCGAAAGATCAGGGTTGCTCGAAAGACTGAACTGCTCCCTCGGCCCTTGGCCTCGCGCGGAGATACTCTGGGCGAGCATGTTGGCGCCCATAGCGATCGCGTCCCGGACGACATGGGAGTAATTCGAACTGATGTAGTCCTGCTGCGTGGATTCCACATTCAGCCAAGCACCAGCCTGCACGAAAAACTCTCGTATCCGTATGTTATGCGGCAGCCTTTTCTCCCTGACCGCCTTCAGATACTCAAGATCCGGATAATCTCCCCAGATGCGTTCCGCCATGGGACCGATCAGGCGGCGGTCGAGATCGGTTTTTCCTGCAGGTCGATTGAGCGAGAGCGCAGTGATGATGGTGAGGTCAATTCCGGGGTCCCGCGCGGCACGGCGATAGATCTCGTTGACAAACGCGATCGGCTTGCCCATGCCCAGTGGGATGACAAGCACGATTTTCGGACCGACGCGGCGCATAGCCGCTTCGACGCATTCGCCGACATCATCGAACTTTTGTGTGGTCAGATCAGTCATTCCCGGTCCCTTCCGCAAACCGTCTGGCGAGATACGCCCCGATGGCCAACTGCACCTGATGGTAGACGAGCAGGGGCATTACGATAAGCCCCATCGACGGCGAGCCAGCAAAGACAGTGTGGGCGATGGGCAGTCCGTTGGCGAGGCTCTTCTGGGTGCCGCAAAAATAGGCCGCGATGGCGTCCTTGCGCCCGAGGCGGGCGACTCGGGTGAGTCCTGCTATGGCTCCTCCGACGGTAACCAGCAAGGCCGCGGAAACCAGAAAAGTCAGCAGCACCGGTACGACTGCGTCCCGGGTCCAGACCCCGGCACCGGCCGATTCGCAAAAAGCCCCGTAAACGATCAGGACGATGGATGACTGGTCGGTCCATTGGACAATTTTGGGATGCCGGAGAAGATGCGGCAGAAGGAGCGGACGTGCGAGTTGCCCGATCAGCAGCGGAAGTAGAACCTTGAGCGAGACCGCAATGATGACTTCGCGAAGGTGAATGGGCACGCCAGCCGTATGCAACATTGCGGACGTCAAGGTGGGCGTCATGAATACCCCAATTACTCCTGACAGCGTCGCATTGAAGAGTGCGCCCGCGACATTTCCTCCAGCCATGGCGGTCATTGCAATCGAGCTTGAGATGGTCGATGAGACGACCGACATGAAGAAAAATCCGAGCGCCACCGCCGGCAGGAGCAGTCCCCGGCCGAGATGGAAAACCGCCGCCCCAAGCAGTGGAAAAATGACGTAGGTTGAGCCAGTCACTATCAGGTGTAGCCGTAAATTCCTCAGCCCCTGGCGTAGCGCCTCGACAGGAAGGACGGCGCCATGAAGAAAAAATACGCACGTGACGGCGATACCGGCCAGTCGGTTCACGCCACCGGTCCCGTTTCGCATGCCAATAGGCGGAAAGAAAACCGCCAGAACAACCGCCAGCAGGATGCACAGGAAAAAGCCGTCGATGACTGGGCGCCGGTCTTTCATGCCTAATACTGACGGCTAATCCGGTCGTAGAGCGTGCGAAATGCTTCCGCTGCGCGCGGCAGATTGGAACTCCAGTCCGTGGTGGCTTCGTCATCGCCGCCATCCGTGATGTATTTGACTGCCAAAAACTCGATGCCCTCGAGCGCGCATACTTTGGCGAGCGCATACGCTTCCATGTCAACGACGTCACAATCGATAATCGGATGACCGTTGACGAAGCTGTCACCGCTGCCGCAGCGTCCCTCAAGGAGTTCGGGAAGACGACGGGGTGCCTCCAATATGGCTTGCATGGGATCAAGCGGCGTGGCGCCGAGTGCAAACCCAAGGCCTGTGGCATCCATGTCCCGCTGTACGAAGGCAGTGCATTCCACCAGCGAATGGGCCGCGAAAAGCGGGCTGCCAGCCGTTCCGAAGGAGAGTACAAGCCGCGGCCGGTTTCTCAGCAGGCGGGCTGTCAGGCGATAGGTCGCATTGATCTTTCCCACCCCCGTGTAAAGGGTCGAGGCGGCAAGGTCGGAGAAACGCCCGCCTGCCTCGGATTCGAGGGCAAATACCGTCAGAATATCGCTTGCGGACATGGGTGCCTTGCTCAGCCTGATTATGCCAGCCGAAGTGTAGCAACCCCCTGATTCGATTGGCGGGCGTCCGTATTTGTCCTATCCCGGCGCAGCTTCCGGGCGGTTATTGTGCGCGAATGTCGTCCCGAACCGAAAATGCCATATTTGATGCGGACCTCGTCCGCCGCTACGACGGGCCCGGACCCCGCTACACGTCCTATCCAACGGCCGTGCAGTTTCATGAGGGGTTTGGGTTGGTGGAATACGACACCGCGGCCCGCGCGAGCAACGATCTAGATCCCAAGCCATTATCCCTGTATTTCCACGTGCCGTTCTGTGAGAGCCCGTGTTTTTACTGTGGCTGCAACAAGATTATTACTCGTGACCACGGTCGATCCCGATCCTATTTGGAACACCTTTATCTTGAAATTGAGCGCCAGGGGAGGCTTTATTCGAGAGATCGCCTTGTCGATCAGCTGCACTTTGGCGGCGGCACCCCCACCTTTCTGAGTGACAGCGAACTGGAAGAACTGTTCGGGGTGATGAAAGCCCACTTTACGCTACGGTCCGACGAAGACCGGGAATATTCGATCGAGCTCGATCCTCGAACCGTAACCGGGGAACGGCTGGAGCGCCTTCAGAAAATGGGATTCAACCGTTTCAGTCTTGGCGTTCAAGATTTCGACCCGAAAGTACAAGAAGCAGTCAACAGACTCCAGTCCGAGGCCGATACCCTTGATCTGATCCGCCATGCGCGAGCGATCGGAATTGACAGTATCAGCGTAGATTTAATTTATGGTCTGCCACGACAGACCGTGGAAAGCTTCAAGACTACTCTCGATAAAATAATCACAGCCAGGCCCGATCGCATTGCGGCCTACAGCTATGCCCATCTTCCTCATCTATTCAAGGCGCAAAGACAGATCAAAATCGCCGATCTATTGACTCCAGCAGACAAACTTGGATTGTTGGGCCTGACCGTTGAGACGCTTACCGGAGCCGGATACGTATACATCGGAATGGACCATTTCGCGCTTCCGACCGACGAACTCGTTCGCGCACAAGTCAACGGAACACTACAAAGAAACTTTCAGGGCTACTCAACCCGCGCAGAATGCGACCTGATCGCGCTTGGCGTCAGTTCGATCTCGAAAGTCGGCGATACCTATGCCCAGAACGCCAAAACCTTGCCCGAATATTACCGCCTTATCGAGGCGGGCGGATTGGCAATTCGGAAGGGTGTAGCCCTTTCTCCGGACGATCGCTTGCGACGTGATGTCATCCAGTCGCTGATGTGTGCGACACGCCTCGAATTTTCCGCAATCGAAGCGCGTTACTGCATTGAGTTCGAGACCTATTTTTCCAAGGAACTTTCGTCTCTTGAAGCCTTGGAGAAGGATGGGCTCGTGATTTGCGCAGATCGGGCAATCTCGATCACGCCACGCGGTCGGCTCTTAATGCGGAATGTAGCGATGCTATTCGATGCCCATCTTGCTGCCGGCTCGTCAGCGGGTAGCCAGCCACGATTTTCCCGCGTTGTCTAAGCGGTTTGGCGCAACACCAATCGGGTTCCCTCCGGGCCTGTGACCACAATAGAACTTTGGCCCTGTGTGTGCGACTCGTAGATGTGGTCCACGCCGAGAATTTCGAATTTGGCTGCTCGGGACGGGAGGTCTTCGCACTCGAAAGAGAGCCAGAAGTCGCCGAATTCCTGATCAGGGTAAAAGCCCAAATTCAGCGTGTTGCTTATAACGGCCATTCTCGGAGGTGTCTCATCCGTCAGATCAAGGGCTATCAACCCCAGACTCTCCCAGAATTCGGGTGAGCCGATGGATCTGCCGAAGGCTATCTCGGCAAACCAGCCGGCATGTGACTCGGCGTGGGCTTGCGGTGAATGGGTGAGAGCCTCGATGAGACGAATTCCAATGCCATTGGGCAGTCGGCCGTTAAGGCTGTTGAATTGCTCTACGCCGACGGTGGCCGTGTCGATCTTAAGACCCAAATGACGGAGCGTGTCGACATGTTTGCCCAGTTCCTCGCACACGAAGACAAGGGTAGGGCGATCAATCCCATGGGGCCAAAGTCCGATGGAAATACGCCCATCACCGACCACCACGTGCCTGGTCTCCTCCGATCCTGTATCGGGTGCGAGGCGAAATCCCAGACGTGAATAGAACTCCCATGAAGCGCGGGGCGAAGTGCACGGTATCGCAATTTCGACAAAACGCCCTAGCAATCATCCTCCTGGCCTGACTGTCTGACCTGCTGGCATCCTGACGCGTTGGGGTGTCAGCCACCAGATGGCCGCAGCGGCGACGGCGGTAATGGAGATGAAACTGGTCAATGGAATGGGAGTGTTCGTGCCCGCGTTTGCCATCAGTTGAACCGCACCGGCGCCGATGATCTGTTGGGCGAATCCCAAAAGTCCGGATGCCGCACCGGCATGGCGCTCCGCGCGTGCGACGCCTGCTGCCGTGAGATTGGGCAGTGTCAGCCCTTGCGCAAAGCCGATGATGCACCAGGGCAGAAACAGGAAGGACGGATGCCACAAGCCGGCCAACGCAAACAGGACCCCGAAAAGGGCGCCTATCGTCTGGAGAGCTATTCCATAGGTGATAAGGCGCTCAAGACCTAGGCGGAAGGAGTTCCGCGTCGTGTACCAGTTGCCAAAAAAATAACTCAGCGAAATGAGGATATACCAAGCCCCGTACTCGGTGCTGGTGCGTCCCATATGACGGAACAGGTAAGGGACGAGCGAGACGAAGACGAAGAAAATGGCATACAGAACGCCGGTCTGCAGTGCGTAGCCAAGAAACGCCCTGTCGCGGGTCAGCTGCATCGAAGCGCCGACAAGACTTTGGGAGTCCGTTCCGGCCTGCAAAGCGCGCGTTTCCGGCAGCCACCGCCAGGCACTGGCACCAATGCCGATGGCGAGGACAGCCTGTATGGCGAACACAACCCGCCAGCCCAGCAGATCGCCCAATACACCGCCGAGAGCGGGTGACAATGCATTGGCGAGGGCCATCACCATGGTGATTGTCGCGAGACGCAGCGCCATGTGTTCCCGCGCGTACAGGTCGCCAAGTGTGGCGCGAGCGACGGTGACCCCCGCCGATGTGCCCAGAGCGGAAACGACTCGGCCGGTCGTCAGCAGACCGACGGAGGTGGCAAACCAAGCAATCATTACTCCCGTCAGGTAGACCAGCAATCCCGTGAGTATGATCGGACGCCGGCCGTAGCGGTCCGACAAGGGCCCGTAGGCGTAAAGACCCACGGCATAGGCCACAAGCGCAGCCGTCACCGTGCCGCTCGCGGCCGCCACGCTGACGTGAAAGTCCGCCCGCGCCAATGGCAGCACGGGCATGTAAATGCCCAGAGAGATTGGCCCGATGGCGGCGATGGCGGCCAGCAGGAAGGTCAGGCCGCGCTCAGACAGCGCTGGCCTGCTCAACTCATCAGGCCGCCCATGCATAGATACTTCAGTTCCGTGTAGTCGAGGATGCCGTGTCGAGAGCCTTCACGGCCGACGCCGGATTCCTTCCAACCGCCAAAGGGGGCTTCTTCCGTGGAAATTATTCCGGTGTTGAGCCCAACGATGCCGTATTCGAGAGCCTCTGCGACCCGCCAGGACCTTGCAATGTCCCGGGTGTAGAAATACGACGCCAGACCGAACTCAGTGTCGTTAGCCATCCGGATGGCCTCGGCTTCCGTATCGAAACGGAAAATCGGCGCAACAGGTCCGAAAGTTTCCTCACGGGCAACCAGCATGCTTGTGGTGACCCCGGTCAAAATCGTTGGCTGGAAAAAAGTGCCTCCCAACGCATGCCGCTGGCCACCCAACGCAACTTTGGCGCCCTTTGCAATCGCGTCCGCGATGTGCTCTTCGACCTTGGCAACGGCCTTCTCGTCAATGAGCGGTCCCTGTTCAGTGACCCCCTCGAGTCCTGCGCCCACTCTCAACTTCCGGGTGGCTTCCACCAGTTTCGCGACGAAAGCGTCGTAGACACCAGACTGCACCAGCAACCGGTTGGCGCAGACGCAGGTCTGCCCGGTATTGCGGTACTTCGACGCGATGGCGCCTGCGACGGCGGCATCCAGATCGGCGTCGTCAAAGACGATGAACGGTGCGTTTCCGCCAAGTTCGAGGGACACTTTCTTGACCGTATCCGCGCACTGCCGCATCAACAGCTTGCCTACGGCGGTCGAGCCGGTAAACGTAATCTTGGCGACCGTCGGATTTGAAGTGAGTTCGCCCCCGATTTCCCGTGAGCGGCCGGTCAGCACGTTGAAGACTCCCTTCGGAACCCCGGCCCTTTCTGCAAGTTCCGCCTGCGCGAAGGCCGACAATGGCGTGGATTCGGCGGGCTTGATCACGATCGTGCAGCCTGCTGCCAATGCGGCACCCGCCTTGCGGGTGATCATGGCTGCCGGAAAATTCCAGGGTGTGATGGCCCCGACCACGCCGACCGGCTGACGCAAGGCAAACATCCGCTTGTCCGCCGCAGGGGACGGAATCACGTCTCCATAGACCCGACGTCCCTCTTCAGCGAACCACTCATAGAAAGAGGCGGCGTATCCGACTTCTCCTTTTGCCTCAGCGAGTGGCTTCCCCTGTTCGGCAGTCATCAGCCGTCCGAGGTCCTCTGCATTCGCCATCATCAGTTCCGCAAAACGGCGCAGGATTTTGCCGCGCTCCTTGGCTGACTTTCCTGCCCATCCTGGCAAGGCCTGACGGGCGGCCTCGATCGCACGACGCGTTTCCGCGGCGCCGCACGCCGGGACAGTTGCAATGACCTCACCCGAGGCGGGATTGGTGACCGGGAAAGTGCCACCACCGTCTGCGCCGATCCACTGACCGTCGACGTAGCAGAGGTTGCGCAGCAGTGATGGGTCATTCAAGGTGAGGTTGGTCATGGCATGTCCAGATACAGGGAAAGTTTTCAGGAAAGATGGCGCTTGAAAAAATCAAGCGCACGGGAAAAGGCAAGCGAGGCACTGGCAGGGTCAAAAGAGGGCCGGTCGGCATTGTTGAAAGCGTGTCCGGCCGCGTAAAGGTAACACTCGGTCGATGGCAGCGCCGTGCGAATTGCTTCAATGTCGGAATCCGGAGTCGACTTGTCCTCCTTTCCGAAGTGGAACTGGATCGGGCAATTCGGCTTTTGCGCAAGACATGCCGGCAGGCCGACCCCGTAGTAAGAAACCGCTGCCTTCAACGCCATGTGGCATGACGCCAGATAGACCGTGCGTCCTCCCCAGCAGAAACCCACCAGGCCGACGTTGTCCGGATGGGACGAGGCGAGCCGGCAGGCCTCGAGATCCAGGAGCGTCAACATGACGTCAATGGAACGGGCGACCGCGAGCCCGGCAGGAATATCGGTGTATGGGATGACGAGGTTCGGCTCATGGCGGTCGAACAACTGGGGGGCCAACGCCTCGTAACCTGCGTGTGCATATTGAGTGGCGACAGCCCGGATGTGGGGCGTCACGCCGAAAATCTCCTGTGCAATCAGGACGGTGCCCAAAGAATGCCCCGCCGGACGAGCCCGGAATACGCAAAATCGGTGCCCGTCCGAAGCACCCACATCGATTTGGTCGGTCAAGATCTGCTGCATGCAACGTTCCGTGGTCTACGCCGTATTCTGATCGGGTTGGGCAAAGCCCGCCACAGGGTAAATCACGAGCAGATGCCCGCAAAGGCCGGCCGGCCGTATGTCCGCTGATGGCATAATGAAACGCGAGCGGTCACCCGAGGAGCACCGATGCATTTCGTCACCGTAGACCGGGCGGGAGTCACTACCGTCATTCGTTTCGGCGAGCCGCCCGTCAATAGTCTGGGACATGGGACTCGCATGGCGCTGGCCGCGGCCATCAACGAAGCGATCGACGATCCTGCCGTCTCGGCCATCGTGCTGGCCGGTCGGAACGGCCTGTTTTCCGCCGGAGCCGATATCCGGGAATTCGGCACGCCTGCGATGCTGGCGGCGCCAAATCTAGGCGACCTGATCCTGCTGGTGGAGTCGAGCCCGAAGCCGGTGATTGCCGCGATCGAGGGCACATGCCTCGGCGGTGGCCTTGAGTTGTCTCTCGGCTGCCATTACAGGGTGGCTTCTTCATCCGCCAAGATCGGACTTCCCGAGGTCAAAATCGGTCTTCTGCCTGGCGCGGGAGGAACCCAGAGACTGCCTCGTCTTGTCGGGGTGGAGGCGGCGCTGAACGTCATTCTGGGTGGCGAGCCGATACCCGCCAAGCTTTTTGCGGGAACGCCCCTCTTCACTGCGGTGACCGATGGCGATCCGGTCGATGCGGCCGTCACACTGTCACAGGAGTGTGCTGCGAAACACGCAAGCGGCGTGCCGCTGCCCAGAGCTCGCGACCGCAAGGCAGGCGGAGCCAACGTTGAGCCACTGCTGCTGTTTGCGCGCAATACGGCGCGTGCGGCGTACGCCGCCTATCCGGCACCCCTGAAGTGCATTGATGCAATCGAGGCGGCAGCGACGCGGAATTTCGACGAGGGAATCGCCTACGAGCGGGCACTCTTCGTCGAGTTGATGTTCACTCCTGTCTCCAAAGCGCTGCGCCACGCTTTTTTTGCGGAACGGGCTGCAGCGAAAATCGGCGACCTGCCTGAAGACGTTCCGCTGCGGGATGTGCGCCGTGCCGCCGTCATCGGTGCCGGAACCATGGGCACCGGGATTGCCCTTACGTTCCTGTCTGCCGGCCTGCCGGTCAGGCTTCTGGAGATGAACCAGGAAGCCCTCGATCGGGGTGTTGCCCGGGTGCGCGACGTCATCGAGGGACAGGTCAAGAAGGGTCGTCTTACGCCGGAAGCCGGGACGGCGCGCGCAGCCCTCCTGACGCCAACTTTGCAATACGAGGACCTTGCCGACGCAGACGTCATCATCGAAGCGGTATTCGAGACGATGGATGTCAAAAAGAGCGTTTTTCAGGAAATCGACCGTGTTGCCAAACCCGGTGCGATTCTGGCGACAAACACGTCCACCTTGGACGTCGATGCCATCGCGGCCGTAACGAATCGTCCCTCTGACGTCATTGGAACGCACTTCTTCAGTCCCGCGAACATCATGAAGCTGCTTGAAGTCGTGAGAGGGCGACTGACCGCAAAAGATGTACTCGCGACGACGATGAAACTCGCGAAGACACTTCGCAAGACCGCCGTGGTCTCCGGCGTCTGTGACGGCTTCATCGGCAACCGCATGATCGAGCAATACATCCGCCAAGCCTTGTTCATGGTCGACGAGGGCGCCAGCCCGTACGAGATCGATGCTGCGATAGAAGCCTTCGGATTCGCCATGGGACCGTTTCGGATGAGTGACCTCGCCGGCAACGACATCGGGTGGCACATCCGCAAGCGTCGGGCTGTAGAGCGCCCTGACGTAATCTACTCCGCGGTTGCAGACCGTCTTTGCGAAACAGGTCGATTTGGCCAGAAGACCGGAGGCGGCTGGTACGACTATCGCCGTGGCGACAGGAACGCCTATCCGTCGGAAGTCGTGCAGCAGTTAATAGAGCGGCACCGGGAGTCCCTTGGAACACCCTCGCGTCGCCTCGAAGCTCGTGAAATCGTCGATCGACTTGTGTATGCGCTCGTGAATGAAGGCGCCTCCATTCTGGAGGAAGGGATTGCCCAACGCGCCTCGGATATCGACATTGTCTACCTGACCGGGTACGGCTTTCCTGTGTATCGAGGAGGGCCAATGTGCTATGCCGACGAGGTCGGCCTGTATGCCGTGGTACAGCGAATGCGTGAATTGAGCCGATATCCGAGCGCCGACCCGAAATTCTGGACGCCGTCGCCTCTCCTGGCGCGTCTCGCGGCTTCAGGTGCATCGTTCAACAATGCCGGAGTCCGGTCATGAGCCGTCAAGCAGTCATCGTCTCCACGGCGCGCACGCCGCTAGCAAAGTCTTTCAGGGGCTCGTTCAACCTTACCCATGGTGCGACGCTCGGTGGTCACGTCGTCAAGGCGGCCCTGCAGCGTGCATCGGTCGATGTTGCGGAGGTCGAAGACGTCATTATGGGTTGTGCATTGCCGGAAGGTGCCACCGGCGGGAATATCGCGCGGCAGATTGCTTTGCGTGCGGGCTGCGCGGATTCTGTATCCGGGATGACCGTGAACCGATTCTGCTCATCTGGCCTCCAGTCGATTGCCCTTGCCGCCCAGCGCATCATCGCGGGCGAAGGAGACATTTACGTTGCGGGAGGCGTGGAGTCCATTTCGATTGTGCAGTCGACCGCCAATCGCACTTTCACCGAAGAGGACTATCTGAAGCGCCACGCTCCAGGAATTTATTGGAGCATGCTAGAGACAGCGGAGGAGGTTGCGCGGCGATACGGAATCACGCGTGAAGCGATGGATGTGTATGGCGCCAGGAGCCAACAGCGCGCCTGCGCTGGTCAGGCTGCAGGTCATTTTGCAGACGAAATAGCTCCGATCACAGTGACTTCTGCCAACCTTGACAAGGCCTCAGGTCGTCTCTCGACCCGAGAGGTGACCGTCGAGCGGGACGAAGGCCTTCGCGACGGTACAACGCCCGAGGCGCTCGCGGCAATCCGACCTGCGATGGCCGGCGGTGTGATTGCGGCCGGCAATGCCAGCCAGTTTTCCGACGGAGCAGGCGCCTGTGTGGTGATGTCCGCCGATGAAGCGAGTCGTCGAGGCCTGAGCCCCCTTGGAATTTTCAAGGGCTTTGCCGTCGCGGGCTGTGACCCCAAGGAAATGGGAATCGGCCCCGTCTATGCGGTGCCTAAACTGCTCAAGCGCGCCAGTCTTTCCGTAGACGACATTGATCTTTGGGAACTGAACGAGGCCTTTGCCGTCCAGGTGATTTACTGTCGGGACCGCTTGGGCATCCCAGATGACAAACTGAATGTGGATGGTGGCGCAATTGCGGTCGGACATCCCTATGGCATGAGCGGTCAGCGACTTGTGGGTCATGCCTTGCTTGCAGGCCGAAGGCTCGGTGCCCGCCACGTCGTGGCCACGATGTGCATCGGGGGCGGCATGGGGGCTGCAGGCCTATTCGAAGTTTGCTGATGGTGGATGGGCTACGGTGGCGCGCCCTTGCCTATGAGGGGCGGGCCATCCTCAAGCTCGGCGGGCCTCTGCTGGTGGCGAACTTGGCGTTGGCCGGCATGCCACTTGCCGATACGTTGATGGCCGGCCGACTGGGGGCGCAGTCACTCGCCGGGATTGCGGTGGGCTCCAGTCTGTATGCCCTGGCTCTTTATCTTGGGTTGGGCGTCATGACGGCGCTGTCCCCACTCACGGCTCATGCCTACGGAGCAGGCGACCGGGAAAAAATCGGTCGATATGCCCGGCAGATTGCTTGGGTTGCGGGCTTTCTCGCCTTGGTGCTTTTCCTTCTGCTGTTGCCAGCCCGTGAGATCCTCCTGTGCTTAGGTACCGACGCCACGGTCATTTCCACAGCCACAGGCTATGTGCATTCCGTCAGTTTCGGGCTTCCTGCGATTCTGATGGCGCATGCGCTGAGGTGCACCAGCGAGGGGGTCGGTCGTACGCGCCCGGTGATGGTCGTGACGCTGGCGGGCCTGGGCATGAATGTCCTGCTGAACTGGGTGTTCATGTTCGGTCATCTGGGCGCCCCTGCCATGGGAGCCGTCGGTACCGGAGTGGCGACCGCGCTCTCACAGTGGGTGATGGCAGGCCTGTATCTTTCTTGGTTCACCTGCAGTCGAGGCTATCGGTCCTATGGAATCGCCGTTATGCCAGATCGGCCGGACGGAGCCGTTCTCAAGGAGATACTCATGCTTGGACTGCCGATGGGCGGCACCCTGCTGGCGGAAACGGGGCTATTTTCAGCAGCCGGCCTGATGGTGGGGACTTTGGGCGCCGAAACCGTGGCGGCGCACCAGATCGCCCTGAACTACGCCTCGTTCACCTTCATGGCGCCAGTCTCCTTTCACTCGGCGACGACAATCCAGGTGGGGCATGCGTTGGGGGGACGTGACCGCAGAGCCGGCAGAGCGGCAGGCTTTGCCGGAATTTCGCTGTGCGTCGCCCTGATGGCAAGTTCCGCCATCATCTTGTTCCTCTTCTGCGGGGACATTGCCCGCCTGTATTCCGCAGATTCCAAGGTACAGTCCATTGCTGCCCACCTACTGTTGCTCGCGGGGCTATTTCAGATCTCGGACGGTCTACAGGTCGGTGCAATGGGGGCCTTGAGAGGATTCAAGGACGCGCGGCTGCCCTTGGCAATTACACTTGGCGCCTATTGGGTCGTGGGCTTCCCGGTCGCCTATTACGCTGGCCTCGTATCCCAACAGGGACCTGCAGGCGTGTGGTTGGGGCTGATTGCCGGCCTGACAACGGCGGCCATCCTGTTGCTCTATCGGTACGAAAAGGTCTCGCGCTGACGGGAACATTGAATGACGCCCGTCTCCCTGCATTACACTAGGCCCCCGCTGCGGAGAAGCACGTGTCTGACTCCCGTATCGATCACCGCTATGACCGCCGAATCTCAGCGCTTATCAATGCGAGGGTTCCGGCCGTTCTCAGCGGGGGTCTGAAGGGTGTCGAGAAGGAATCGCTGCGGGTCGATTCGGATGGCCGGATAGCACAGACCGCCCATCCTGCTGCCTTGGGTTCTTCCCTGACCCACGAGCACATCACGACCGACTACTCCGAGGCTCTGCTGGAGCTCGTCACACCGACCTTTACCGAGAGCTGGGAACTGCTTCAGTACCTGACAGACCTGCACCAGTTTGTGTACATGCATCTTGATCAGGAAGTGCTTTGGGCAACCAGCATGCCGTGCCGGTTGCGGGGAGACGCGAGTATCCCCATTGCGCAATTCGGCAGGTCCAACGTGGCGCAGATGAAGCACGTCTACCGACGCGGTCTGGGTCTTCGGTACGGCCGGATCATGCAGGCGATATCCGGTGTCCACTTTAATTACTCATTTCCGACCCACTTCTGGGAAGTGTGGTCCGAGGTATGCGGGCGCAAGGAAGGCGCCAGCCAGGACTTCATCTCAGCCAGCTATTTCGATGTTTTGCGCAATTATCGGCGTCATGGCTGGATCGTGCCCTATCTGTTCGGTGCATCTCCCGCCGTATGTCGATCGTTCGTCGATGGCCGTGATGACCATGGATTGACTGATTTGGGACAGGGAACCCTCTATTCACCTTACGCCACCTCGCTGCGCATGAGCGATCTCGGTTACCGGAACAAGAATCAGGCGGCCGTCTCCATTTCCGTCAATACGCTGGATGAGTACATTCGGGATCTATCGGCGGCGATATCAACCCCTCATCCGGACTACCAACGCCTTGGCGTTGAGGTGGACGGCGAATGGCGTCAATTGAATGCCAACACCCTCCAGATTGAGAACGAATATTACGCATTCATCCGGCCCAAAAGGGTTGCCTTCTCTGGCGAAAGGCCGACCAAAGCGTTGCGTCGTGCCGGAGTGCAGTACGTCGAAATGCGTTCCCTGGACGTCAGCATTCTCGATCCCGTCGGCGTCAATCAGGGAAAACTTAGATTTCTGGAAGCCTTTGCCGCATTTTGCGTTTTGGCGCCGAGTCCACCCTTATCGTCCGGTGAACAGAGTGCGCTGGACGCCAATCATGCGACGGTAGCCCGGCGCGGACGGGAGCCCGGTCTTGCGCTGTCGCTCGAAGGCCGGCCGCTGGCTCTTGGCATTTGGGGACGGGAAATCCTCGATGCAATGGAGGGAGTCTGCGAAATGCTTGATGCGGGCGACACGGCCCGGCCCTATACGAATTCCCTGCGCACCGCGCGCAGCAAGTTTGAAAATGCGGAACTGACGCCGTCTGCCCGTATCCTGCGCGAGATGCAATCAACCGGCGAGTCGTTCTATGACCTCGCCGCCCGCATAAGCGCCGGATATCGGGATTACTTCCGCGATCTGGCTCCTCTTGAACCGCAGAGGATCGCGCAATTTGAGCACGAGGTCAGGGAATCGGTAGAGGCTCATGCCAACGTCGAGGCGAGCGACCGGGGGGATTTTCGTACCTATCTGGCGGGTTATTTCAGCGACTGACATGCAGCGGTGCCGTCCGCGCATCCGTCTTTTTGCCGGTTTCGTGCGCCAACCCACAGTTTGATTCATGAATTCAGGGTTAACTACGCCCATCGAACGGCAACGCGCAGCCGGACGCGGGTGAATCGTGAATCCCGAAGAAACGCAAAAATTGATCATCGGCGAGTCCGCGATTGCCCGCCAGCTCAAGAAGGGCTTTGAGCGGCTGCGATTCGATGAGCCTGGCGTCGAGATCCAGTTTCGCCGCGAGTTTGTCCGTGACCGTCTGAAGCGGACGCGGGAAAATCTGTTCCTGATGCTCAGTGTACTCGTGGCATTCGGGCTTGCCGATGCCTTGGTCGTCGGGGAATCAGCGCGCACTGGCGTTTATGCGCTTCAGTTTGTTTGCCTGTTGCCGGTCATCGGTATCCTGATCGGTCTCACTTATCATCGTCGACCCCATCAGATGTATCCGAAGTGGGCACCGTGGCTGGCCGCTGTGCTCGGCTTCGGCATTATTCTGGTCGACATGCGGGCGAACATGGGCGGTGTCACTGCGCTGTTCAGCGGTGTTCTCGTGTACATCATGTTTTCGACATTTCTTCTGGGCCTGCTGTTCTATGAGGCCATCGGCGTCTCGGCAACCCTTTGGGCCCTTTATTTCGCGGTTACGATGTTGTCCGGGGCCCCCGAATCGACCATCCTCTACAATTCTACGGTGCTGCTTGTCACGGTCGTGGTATCGACAACCGTTAACTATTCGGTCGAAGAAGGGATCAGGCATCACTTTCTCGAGCGGCACCAGTTGCGAGACCTTTCAACTACCGCGGTGAGAGATGGACTCACCGGGCTTTTCAATCGCAAGGCCTTTGATGACCACTTGTCGCGCCATTGGTCGATGGCACAACGCGAGGCCGTCACGCTTGCGATGATCCTGATCGATATCGACCACTTCAAACGGTACAACGATGAACACGGCCACCGCGGTGGCGACGAATGCCTGCGTCAGGTAGCTCACGCGCTGGCAAGGTCTGCCCGACGTCCGCTGGATTTTTCAGCGCGCTACGGCGGCGAGGAGTTTGCCATCGTGCTGTACGACACGACCCGTGAATACCTCGAGGAACTCTCCCAACGCATTCATGAAAGCATCTCGGCGCTTGCCATCCGTCACGGAGACTCCCCCGTCTCCGACCGGGTGACGGTGTCGATGGGCATTGCTTTCGTGGTGCCACAATTGGAGCGCTCCAGTGGCGGAATCGTGCAGGCGGCAGACGAGGCCCTGTACCAGGCCAAACTACGGGGTCGGAACCAGACCTACTTCGACACGGAAACCTCTTACGCCGCCATGCGCACCGGCTATTTCCGCAAGCCACTCAAGGTCGCCTGACTTGCACCAATTTGGTGCATGAAATCGTGCAAACGCGCCGCCAAAGGGCGGAAAAAACGCGACAAACCCCGGAAAAACATAAAGTTATTGCGGTGCAGAACCGGCGGTTTATCATCTCGGCCCCCTTTGCCTAATCCGGGCCCCGAGCCCCAACGGACCGATGATGCCTTCGCACCTGCCGCCCAGAGGCCGGATCCAGAAGATCCTGATCGCCAACCGGGGCGAAATCGCCATCCGGGTCATGCGTGCGGCCAACGAATTGGGCATCCGAACGGTTGCCATCTATTCACGCGAGGACCGATTCTCGCTGCACCGGACGAAGGCAGACGAAAGCTACTTGGTCGGTGAGGGTAAAGGACCGATCGATGCCTATCTGGATATCGCCGACATCGTGCGCATCGCGCGCGAGGCTCACGTAGACGCTGTTCATCCAGGGTACGGCTTTCTCTCCGAGAACCCCGAGTTTGCCGAGGCCTGCACCGCCGCAGGCATCGTTTTCATAGGGCCCTTGCCGGACACCATGCGCACTCTGGGCAACAAGGTGGCCGCCCGCAATCTCGCCATCGAGGCGGGAGTGCCGGTCATGCCAGCCACCGGACCGCTGCCGCACGACCCCAAGGCCATACACGCAATGGCTGCCGAGGTTGGCTACCCACTGATGCTCAAGGCCAGTTGGGGAGGTGGCGGACGCGGGATGCGCGTTATCGAAGACGGTACGACCCTGATCGATCTGGTCGATACCGCGCGGCGCGAAGCGAAGGCGGCCTTTGGCAATGACGAGGTGTATCTCGAAAAGCTGGTGCGTCGCGCACGCCATGTGGAGGTGCAGATACTCGGCGATACGCACGGAAACCTCGTCCATCTTTGGGAGCGTGACTGTACGGTTCAACGACGAAACCAAAAAGTCGTAGAACGCGCTCCGACGGTATTCCTGAGCACTGATCAACGGCGCTCACTTTGCGAGTTGGGTTTGAAGATCGGCCGCGCGGTTTCTTACCGAAACGCCGGAACCGTCGAATTCCTGCAAGACGCGGACACCGGCGCGTTTTACTTCATTGAAGTCAATCCACGAATTCAGGTCGAACATACGGTGACCGAAGTCGTTACCGGCATCGATATCGTCAAGGCGCAGATAAGAGTTGCCGAGGGCGCTGCAATCGGTACGGAAGAATCAG
>CAXBRZ010000015.1:0-19161 GCA_963978075.1 uncultured bacterium
CGTTCCCTCCGCGTGCTCGATGGCGCGGTCGTCGTGTTTGACGGCGTCGCAGGTGTCGAACCGCAGTCGGAAACGAACTGGCGTCTGGCCGACAACTACGACGTGCCACGCATGTGCTACGTCAACAAGATGGACCGCAGCGGCGCCAACTACCTGCGCTGCGTGGACATGATCAAGAAGCGCTTGGGCGCACGTCCACTGCCGGTGCACCTGCCGATCGGCTCCGAAGACAACTTCAAGGGCATGATCGACCTGGTCGAGATGAAAGCCCTCGTCTGGGAATCGGACGACAAGGACGCCGAGTGGAAGGTGCTCGACATCTCCCCGACCATCGCCGATGACCTTGGCATCGCCGTGCCGAGCGACCGTGCGATCCTCGCTGACATCGCCAAGTACCGTACCGAGCTCGTCGACACCTGCCTTGAGATGGACGACGCGGCCATGGAGGCGTACCTGGAAGGTACGGAGCCGTCCGTTGAGACCCTGCGCGCCTGCCTGCGCAAGGGCACGATCACCTCGGCCTTCACCCCGGTCCTGTGCGGTTCTTCGTACAAGAACAAGGGTGTGCAACAGGTACTCGACGCCGTTGTGGACTATCTGCCGGCCCCGACCGACGTCGCCGCCATCAAGACCGTCGATGCCGACGGCAATCCGATCGGCGAGCGCATCTGCTCGGACGACGAGCCGTTCTCGGCGCTGGCGTTCAAGGTCATCAACGATGCCTACGGCGCGCTGACCTTCATCCGCGTGTACTCGGGCGTGCTCACCAAGGGCATGTCGATTACGAACACGACCCGTGGCAAGCGCGAAAAGATCGGCCGCATGGTCGAAATGTTCGCCAAGGAAGCGAATGCCATCGAAGAAGCTCGCGCCGGCGACATCGTCGCGCTCGTGTCTCTGGCTGAAACCGATACCGGCGATACGCTGTGCGACACGGCGGCGCCGGTCGTCCTGGAGCGTATGCGCTTCCCGGAACCGGTGATCAGCGTCTCGGTCAAACCGAAGAACAAGGCCGAGCTCGAGAAGTTCAACGCCGCCATCGGCAAGATGGTTCGCGCCGATCCTTCGCTGCGCCTTGAAACCGACCGTGAGACGAGCGAAACCATCCTGCGCGGCATGGGCGAGTTGCACCTTGAAGTGACGCTCGACCGCATGCGTACCGAGTTCAACGTCGAAGGCATCATGGGTCAGCCGCAGGTGGCCTACCGTGAGGCGTTCACGAAGACGATCGAAGAACACTACGTGCACAAGAAGCAGACGGGTGGTTCGGGTCAGTTCGCCGACGTCTGGATCAAGTTCGAGCCGTTGGAGCGTGGTGCTGGCTTCGTGTTTGTCGACGAAACCGTCGGCGGCTCGGTCCCGCGTGAATACGTGCCGTCGGTCGAGAAGGGCCTGCGCATGCAGCTTGAGGACGGCGTTCTTGCCCGCTTCCCGACGGTGGACTTCAAGGCCACCCTGTTTGACGGCAGCTACCATGATGTCGACTCGAACGCACTGACGTTCGAAATCGCCGCCAAGGCCTGCTTCCGCGAGGGCATCCGCAAGGCAGGCCCCGTACTGCTCGAGCCGGTCATGAAGGTCGAGACGGTCACCCCGGGCGACTACCTCGGCGACGTCATCGGCGACATCAATCGTCGTCGCGGCTCGATCCAGGATCAGCTGGAGCGTGGCACGAACATCGCTGTCGTTGCCCATGTGCCACTGTCGGAAATGTTCGGCTACATCGGCCATCTGCGCGGCATGACCTCGGGTCGTGCCTCGTACACGATGGAGTTCTCGCACTACGACCAGGTGCCGCGCAACGTTGCGGATGCCGTGATCGAGGCGGCGAACAAGCCGGCGGCGTCGGGCTGATCGTCACGGGGGTTCACTCCCCCCAGTAAGGTGAGAAAGGGCGCCTCTCGGCGCCCTTTTTTCTGCCGAGCACCGATACCCGGCGCGGGAGACCGCCTCAGGCCCAGCGGCGACGCAGCCCGGCAAGTCGTGGTGCCCAAGGCATTTCAAGCTCGAGCCATGCAGCGAGAGAGAGCAATCTCGCGTCGGCACCCAACGGCGCAGCCAACTGCACCCCGATGGGTAAACCTTCCCCGGTGAAAGCGAGCGGAAGGGATATCGCGGGCATGCCTGTGATATTGAAGAGTTCGGTATACGGGGCATAGGCATAGGCCGCCGCTCCCCATTGCTCGAAAGACTGCTCGCCCGTGCGTCCATCAATCTCACCGGTAAATGGTGGTAATGTGGCGGTGGTCGGCAGCAGAAGGACGTCCACCTCCCGCATCGCGGCAACCATGGCGGCAACGGCCCCCGAGCACAGACGCCTTGCGGCAACGTACTCGGTCGCCCGCCAGGCACGACCGCGCTGCCAGCATTCATAACTGATGAATTCGATCTCCCCACGCTCAGGCGGTCGACCCACGAGCGGAATGTGGTAATCGATGTCCTCCGCAATGGCAGTCATCCAGATCACGGCAGCCGCCTCGCTGACATCGGCCTGCCGCGGAAACGTAAATCCGCGGACCTCGTGACCGGCTGCGGCTAGATGTCTGCCGACGGATTCCACTGCGGCAGATACAGAGTCATCGGGCAGGCGGCCCGACGGATCCGCCAGCACGAGGCCGACCCGCAACGGCCGAGGGATGTCCCGGGTCGCGCGAGCGTACTCACCGGACTCCACCCGCAGAGGCGTGCGTGCCAAGTCGTCCGCACCTGCCGTGAGGTCGAGCATGGCGGCGCTGTCCCTGACAGAACGGGTAATCACGTGCTCACAGTCGAAGCCGCCCGCAAGTTCGTCGTGTGCCGGCCCCACGGGCACGAGGCCACGGCTCGGTTTCAGTCCCACGAGCCCGCAGGCAGCAGCCGGCACCCGGATGGAGCCCCCTGAGTCCGTGCCATGTGCCATCGGCACAAGTCCGGCGGCCACGGCGGCGGCTGATCCTCCACTGGAGCCACCGGGCGACCGACGCGGATCCCAAGGATTTCGTGTGGGTCCATGCGCTGTAGGTTCACACACGAAATCGGCGGCAAATTCCGGCAGGCTGGTTCGCCCGAGGATGCTCAGACCCGCGGCGCGCCAGCGTGCCGCCAATGGCGCATCCTCGGCGGCGACCGGCAATCCGGCAAGCCAGCGACTCGCCTGAGTCAGCGGCAGCCCCCTGACGGCAATGTTCATGTCCTTCGCCAGAAAGGGCACACCGAAGAACGGAGCAAGCGGGTCGGCCGCCAAAAGATCGCGACGCGCCAGGTCAAACGCCGCGTGAGTCACCGCGTTAAGGCCGGGGTTCAGGCGCTCGATGCGTTCGATCGCAGCTTCGAGCACCGCCGCGGCCGTGTATTCCCCGGAACGGACTGCCGCGGCCAGAGCCGTTGCGTCCAGATCACTGTACGAAGCAGGAAGCATGCGGAATTGACCTCTCGAACTCTAGACGGACCCTACCGCAGAGACACTGCCGAGTACACCACCTTACATATGCCGCGGCCCACGGGACGCGGGTCAGGCGGATCCCATTAAGGCTATACTGCTCGGACCAATGCATTGATGCCGATGCAAGGGCTGTGGGAACCGAAGCCAAATCATGTGGATCGTCCGTCTCGCGCTAAGACGCCCGTACACGTTTCTCGTCCTCGCCCTGGCGATCCTGCTGCTTGGGGCCTTCTCGATTCTGAGAATGCCCACGGACATCTTCCCCAATATCCGGATCCCGGTCGTCGCCACGATCTGGAATTACGCGGGGTTGGCGCCGCAGGAGATGGCCAATCGCATTGTGCTGAATCCTGAACGGACGGCCCAGACGACGGTCAACGACGTCGAACATACCGAGTCCCAATCCCTGTATGGCATCTCGGTCGTGAAGTACTTCTTCCAGCCCAATGCCGACCCGGTGCTCGCGTACTCCCAGATCACTGCCGTCTCCCAGAACGCCCTGCGCTCCATGCCGACGGGATCAACGCCTCCCTTCGTACTGGCCTTCAATGCCTCGACGGTCCCGATCCTGCAGATCGCCGTCTCGAGCGACACCCTCTCGGAAGCCCAGATCTTTGACCAGACGAACACCGTACTCAGAGTGGGGCTTGCAACCGTACAGGGCGCCTCCACACCCTATCCATTCGGTGGGCAGGCACGACAGATCCAGGTGGATCTGGATCCTCAGGCCCTGCGCGCACGCGGACTCTCTGCGTCCGACGTCTCCACCGCACTCGGCGCCCAAAATGTCGTATTGCCGACCGGGACGCAGAAAATCGGCGAATTGGAATACTTCATCGGCCTGAACGCGAATGCCCAAGCGATAGAGGATCTGAATGCCGTCCCCATCACGGTGCGGGATGGGAAGGTCATCTACATCCGGGACGTTGCCCACGTACGAGACGGGTTTCCGCCACAAACCAACATCGTCCGACGCGACGGTCATCGTGCCGTCCTCATGAGCGTACTGAAGACCGGAAATTCATCCACCATTGACATCATCAAGGGAATCAAGGATCGCTTGCCGAGCATCCTTGAGACTCTCCCGAAGGAACTCAGCGTTAATCTTGTCGGTGACCAGTCGCTGTTCGTCCGCTCTGCGATAACCGGCGTGCTGATGGAAGCGATCATTGCAGCAGCCCTGACGGCTCTCATGATCCTGCTGTTTCTCGGCAACTGGCGCAGCACGATCATCATTGCCATCTCCATCCCGCTGTCGATCCTCGCGTCGGTTATTTGTCTTTCCGTCATGGGCGAAACGATCAATATCATGACGCTCGGCGGCCTCGCCCTCGCGGTTGGCATTCTGGTCGACGATGCCACCGTGACCATCGAAAACATCGACGTCCACCTAGAGGCCGGCCATGACGTGGAGTCGGCCATCATCCGCGGATCCGAACAGATCGCCCTGCCTGCACTCGTCTCAACCCTGTCCATCTGCATCGTGTTCGTGCCGATGTTCCTGCTGCCAGGGGTCGCGAAGTTCCTGTTTGTACCTCTGGCGGAAGCAGTCGTGTTCGCCATGCTGGCGTCCTACCTGCTGTCGCGCTCGCTGGTCCCTACCCTCGCGAAGTACTGGCTTAAGGCCCATGCGGCAGGAGGGGGTCACGTGGCGCGTGGCCTCTGGGGCCGTTTCGAATACGCTTTCCAGCAGCGATTTGACATCATTCGAGAAGAATATCGTGGGCTTCTCGAGCGAGCCTTGCAGGCGCGCTGGAAATTCGTCACGCCGTTCCTGCTGAGCATGGCCGCCACGGCACTTCTTGCTTTTCCTATCGGATACCTGCCCGGACTTGGACAGGATTTTTTTCCCGCCGTCGACGGGGGCCAGATAAAACTGCACCTGCGCGCACGCACGGGTTCACGCATCGATTCCACCACCCGATTGTGCGACTCGGTGGAAAAAACCATCCGCGCTGTCATTCCGGCGGAAGAAATCGAGTCTGTCGTGGACAACATCGGCCAGCCCAACAGCGGCATCAATCTTGCCTACTCCACTTCCGCACCTGTCGGCGCCGGCGACGCCGACATCTACGTCATGCTCAAGCCACGCCACGCACCCACAGAACGCTATGTCCAGCTGCTCAGAGAGCGGCTACGCAGCGAATTCCCCTCGACGCAGTTCGCCTTTCTTTCGGCCGATATCGTCGGGCAGATCCTCAACTTCGGACTGCCGTCTCCGGTCGACATCCAGATCGCAGGGTTCAATGTTCAGGGAAACCGCGCTTACGCCAACGCCCTGCTCAACGACATGCGAACGATCCCTGGCATCACGGACCTGCGCATTCAACAGGCTTTTGACTTCCCCACCTTGAAGGTCGAGGTCGATCGCTCGCGCGCCGCGATGCTGGGAGTGACGGAAAAGGACGTCGCCTCAAGCCTGCTCATTTCCCTGTCCGGCAGTGCCCAGACGGCGCCCTCCTACTGGCTCGACCCAAAAAGCGGATCCACCTACTCGGTCGCCGCGCAGACGCCGCAGTACCGGATGACCTCCCTCTCCGACCTGAGGGCGACCCCGGTGACCTCCGGCGCGAGCGCCGGCAGCGTACAGGATCTTGGCAATCTCGCGACGATCGAACGGGCCGTATCGCCTGCCGTGGTCACCCACTTCAATGCCAAGCCGGCAATCGACATATTCGCATCCGTCGACGGGGCGGACCTCGGCTACGTTGCTGCCCGAATTGAGAAGGTGCTCGGTGCGGCACGCGCTCAGGCCCCGCGTGGAACCACAACCACCGTCAAGGGCCAGATCGAGACGATGCACTCCTCGTTCAACGGGCTGCTCCTCGGTCTGGCAGGGGCAGTCATCCTCATTTACCTGCTCATGGTCGTTAACTTTCAGTCCTGGCTCGATCCTTTCATCATCATCACCGCGCTGCCGGCGGCGCTGGCGGGCATCGTCTGGATGCTCTTTCTGACGCACACCACAGTCAGCGTTCCCGCACTGACCGGCGCGATCATGTGCATGGGGGTTGCCACCGCCAATAGCGTCCTTGTCGTCAGTTTCGCGCGCGACCGGATGAGCAAGGGCGAAAGGGCGCTGGAGGCGGCATGGTCCGCGGGCTTCACCCGCTTTCGTCCGGTGATCATGACCGCGCTGGCGATGGTGATCGGCATGGTACCCATGGCGCTCGGACTCGGCGAGGGCGGCGAACAGAACGCGCCTCTGGGCCGGGCGGTCATTGGCGGACTTGTACTGGCAACGGTTGCGACGCTGTTTTTCGTCCCGACGGTATTCGCCATGATCCACGGCCATCTGGAAAAGACCCACCCGTCGGCGGGAGAAACGCATGTCTGATGAACTGCTGCCTGACCAGTCCGCGCAAGATTCCGCCGGGCGTGCACGACGCATCCGCTGGGTCCTCTTGATCGCAGCCGTGGCCGTCGCCGGGTGGGGGATTGCCGACCGCCTGATTGCCCGCACACGACTGGCACAAGCCACCCTCAGCGCGTCCATTCCTGTAGTGTCCGTGGCGCACCCGAAGGCGCCAGGAGATGCTGAAAATCTGGTGCTGCCGGGCAACACCCTTGCCTATTCGGAAGCCTCGCTCTACGCCCGTACGAGCGGGTATCTTCGCGCCTGGCACAAGGACATCGGCGCTCATGTCAGGAAAGGGGACGTGCTGGCGACGATTGATGCGCCTGACGTCGAGCAGCAACTGCGGCAGGCCGAGGCCGATCTTGAGACCGCGCGCGCAGCGTACGACATCGCACGGACGACCGATGAGCGCTGGCAGGGGCTATTGGCGACGGAGTCGGTTTCGCGACAAGACGCTGAACAGAAATCCGCTGACGCTGCAATGAAGCGCGCCGCGCTCAACTCTGCCGAGGCGAACGCGGCGCGGCTACGCCAAGTGCGTGAATTCAGCCGGATTGTCGCTCCGTTTGATGGAGTGGTGACCCAGCGTTCAACCGATATCGGCGCCCTGATCGCGGCGGGCCAGACGGCTGGGCCGCCGTTGTTTCGCGTTGCCGACGTCCACCGTCTGCGCGTTTTCAGCGCCGTCCCCGAGTCCTATGCCGCCATGGTCCAGCGCGGCATGCGCGCCGACATTTCTTTCGACGGGCGTCAGGGTTCGGTACCGGCGACGGTCAGTTCCACCGCCGAGGCCATTGATCCATCGACGCGTACCCTGCAGATCGAAATGCAGTTGGACAACCCCAAAGGCGATCTCCTGCCAGGTGCCTATGCCAAGGTTCGCCTTCACATCGGTAGCCAGTCCGCCCTACCACGCATAGCGGTCACGTCGCTGCTGTTTCGGCCTGACGGCTTGTGGGTTGCCGTGGTGGGCGGGAATCACCGCGTACGGCTCAGTAAAGTCGTCCCCGGCCGAGACTTTGGCACGGAAATCGAGGTGCGCGACGGCGTCAGGCTGACCGACTCGGTGGTGATCAATCCCCCCGAGTCACTGCAGGATGGCGCCGAAGTCCGGCTTCGGCCGGGGCAGGGTCTTTGAGCGTGCGCACCACGGGCATTGCCTTCGTTGCGCTGTGGTTGACCGGATGCGCCACAGCACCCGTCCCTGATCTGTCCGCGGCATCCCTGCCCGAGCGGTATTCATGGGATGAGTCCTGGGCGCCGGCTCAACCTGCGGACTCCCTTCCCAAGGGCCCCTGGTGGGAACGCTTCGCGGATCCTTCACTGAATGACCTGCAGAGGGTTGCTGTGCGGAACAGTCCCGCGGTGAAGATTGCACTGGCTCATTTGGATGCTGCCCGGGCCGATGCACAGGCAGCCGCCGGAGCACTCTGGCCGAAAATCGGTATCACCGCCACCCACGTCCGTTCACGCACTTCGCAAGAGGGACCGACCTATTCTCCCTCGCGGCCCAATCCCGGGGACGACTACAACGCATCTGTCTCGCTGTCCTACGAAATCGATCTCTTCGGGCGTATCCGCTCCGGCGCTGCCGCCGCCGCGGCGCTTGCGGCATCGGCACAGGCTGATGCCCTCGCAGTCGATCTTGCGATTCGCGCAGAAGTGACCGTCACCTACTTTCAATTGCGCTCCATCGATTCGCAGTTGGATGTCGTGCGGGAATCCGTTGCCGCGCAGGAAAAGGCCTTGCAGGTTCTCGAGCGCCAGCAGTCCGCGGGCAGCGCCACCCTCGGAGATGTCGCAACCGCGCGTACGCAACTCGAGAGCGTCCGGACACTCCTCGCCGATACGCAACTGCGACGCTCCCAGACCGAACACGCGCTGGCGGTACTCCTCGGAGAAACGCCCTCGAATTTCCATCGTCCCGCGGCGCCCCTCGATCGGACGATGGCCTTGCCCAGGGTCTTCCCGGGCCTGCCGTCGGCCCTGCTGCAGCGCCGTCCCGACATTGCCTCGGCGCAACGGCGGGTGGAAAGTGCAAGCGCGGCGGTGGGCCTCGCCCGTCGGGCCTTTTTTCCAGTTTTCAGTGTAGGGGCGGCCCTCGGACGCGACAGCACGCGCGCCGATCACTGGTTCGAAGCTCCCGCGCGTTTCTGGAGTCTCGCTCCGGCCGCTGCGGCAACGCTGCTGGACGGTGGCCAGCGGCGCGCCCTCGTGCGTCGTGCCGTTGCCAATCTGGAAGAGTCGACAGAATCCTATCGACGTACCGTACTGACTGCCAATCAGGAGGTGGAAGACCAGATGGCGGCGGTGCAATTGCTTGAGGTTGCAGCAGACAGCGCAGCAAAAAGCGCTGATGCAGCATGGGTCAGTCGCACGCAGGCGCTGCGCCGTCTGGACGCCGGCGCCGCGACGGCACTTGAGGTCGCCAGCGCACAGAACGCGGTGCTGACGGCGCGACTGAACGAGATCGGAATCACCCAGCGCCGGATTTCGGCGACGGTCTTGCTGGTTCGAGCTGTGGGCGGATACTGGGAATAGGCAGGACGATCAACCGGAAAAGCGCTCAATCCGGCTTGATGGCAATCCTGGCCGCCAAAATATGGGACCGCATGACGGCTGCCGCCCAATCCGGATCATGGGCTTCGAAGGCCTGCACCAGTTCGAGGTGATGCAACGCGCTGCGCTCCAGACTTTCGACGCTGTAACGCCGGAACGTCTTCATGATCAGCGGTGCTTCCAGCAACGATGCCAGAGCCCGGTCCAGCCGAGGACTATGGGCAGCAGCCAGCAGCAGACGGTGGAACCGTGAATTCAATGTGCTGATCCTGTCCAGATGCCCTTCGCTGCGCTCACGCGACTCGCGCAATTGTTCAAGCGCGCATTGACGCATCTGCTCCAGCAACTCCGCTGACGCGAGGCGGGCAGCGCGGCCTGCGGCGTGCGACTCCAGCAGGATGCGCAGGTCGAAAATCTCATCGACGTCAGCCTGCGACCAGTGCGCCACGACGGCACCGACATTGGGGGTAAAAGTCAGCAGTCCTTCGGCGTGGAGCCGACGCAAAGCCTCTCTCGTCGGGGTGCGGCTCACTCCGGAAGCAGCAGCAACCTCCTGTTCCGTAATGCGAGCATTGGGCTCATAGCGACCGTCGATAATGCCGGCGCGCACCACCTGATAGGCTTTGTCGACGGCTCTCACAGTGACTCTCGGTGCGCCATGGGATGCCTCGTGTGCAGGAGAGCAAGGGGGCCGGTCCTGCGACCGGCCCCGGGTTCTCAGGCTGCTTTGCCCTTGGACTTCGCCTTGGGCTTGGCGCTGACGGTCCGGCGGGTGAACTGTGGTGCTTTCGGCGCTGGCAAGGTCGTCTCCGTCTCGCACCGCGCCTTCAGTTCCTCCATGGAAGTGAAGCCGCGGTCAAACAACTGGACCGCGCCGCGTGCCTTGGCCATCTTGGCGCGCAGCTTGGCGCTTGCCGCCTCGTCTACCACGCCCTCTTCGCTGACCACCACACCGTATCGGCGGGCTCCGTCCACCGTCACCAGTCCGGCCTCAACGTCGAATGCGACCTTCGACGTCTCGCGCTCCAGCGGATCGCCGCAACCTCCACCGCCCCACGTATCGAAGTACAGGAGGTCACCGGCCGCAACCACGATGCGGTCGCACTTGGAGGGCATCTTCTCTTCGCTGCCGTCGGTGCGCACCAGGATCTTCTTGCTGCGCATGCCCGGGAGGCCGCCGTTCACGCCCCACGGGTAGGTCAACCAGCGGTCATCGTGGATGGAGATTTCGCCCGGCTCGAGGAACCGGTAGCCGATGCGAATGGCATTGCCACCTCGGAACCGGCCGGCGCCACCCGAATCCGGAATCGTCTCGTAGGTCTCGATACGTAGCGGGAAGTAACTCTCCAGGAACTCGTTCGGCACGTTGGTGAAGGCCGGCCAGAGCGAGTGTCCGTCCGGGCCGTCGCCGAAGGGCTTGCCAGGAATTCCGCCGAAACCGATCTGATAGAGCTGGTACCACTCGCCATTCGCACGGTAACCCGAGTACATGAAGTGCGGGCTGTCTGAGAATCCGGCCGCGCACATAAAGGCCGGGTTGCCCTGGCCGAGCAATCCACCCAGCACGTCGAAAATACGACCGAGAGCGTGCGTGCGACAGGACAGCGCGGCAGGTTTCAGCGGCTTGAGCAGTGTGCCCTTCGGAATCCGAACTTCCATCAGATCATAGAAGCCGTCATTGAAGAGAATCTGCGGATCGAACACCATGATCATGTACACGCCGGCGAACATCTTGAACATCTCCTCGTTGAGGAGAAAGTTGATGCTGCCGATGGACTGGGGATCGGTACCTTCGAAATCGAAGATGCAGGTATCACCCTCACGCCACATGCTGCAGGCGATCTTGTACGGGCCCATGCCCATACCGTCGTCACACACATAGTCTTCAAAGTACTGCTTCTTCTCCGGAACCGTCCGGCGGATGAGTTCCCTCATGGCGCGCTTGTTGCGCTCGAGCATCTCGTCCATTGCCGAATAGAGGACGTCGTCACCAAACCGGTTGGAAATCTCAATGCAACGATTGCCGGCCGTACGCAGGGCGGCAATGATCGCGTTGAAGTCCGATAGGTTCCACATCGGCAAACGGCAGTTGTGCAGAATCACCTTGAGGACATCTTCCTGCAGCTGGCCGTTGCGATAGATCTTGATCGGCGGAACCACCACGCCTTCCTCATAGATCTGACGCGCGTCCGTCGGCAGTGACCCTGGCACCTTGCCGCCGATGTCAGTCATGTGACCAAACATCGCCGACCACGCAATGATTCGACCGTTCTTGAAGATCGGCATGAGCGTCAACCAGTCATTGGCATGACTGATGGCACCGTTGACCGAGTAGGGATCGGTCGTCAGGAAGATGTCGCCTTCCTCCACGGTACCGTCGTAGCCGGCAAGAAACCCGTGGATGAAGGAGCCGAACTGGCCGACGACCATTTTTCCATCCATGTTGGCGATCATCGGGAATTCGTCGTGCTGTTCGCGGATACCCGGAGACATGGCGGTACGGAAGAGCACCGTATCCATCTCATACCTGGCCGAGCGCAGGGCGCTCTCGATGATGTCGATGGTGACGGTATCTACCTTCACCTTCTTCATCGGCTTCTTGTTCGTCAGAATGATTTTTGCGGACATTGTGTTGGCTCCCGGCGATTACTTGCGGCCCTTGGCGGGCGCTTTCCTGGACGATGCAGCGCGACCTTTGGGTGCCGCTTTGCCCTTGGCCTGATACCCGTCCGGGTAGATCAGGATGTTGCCGTACGCATCCACCCGACCGTGGTGCTTCGGCAGGATGACCGACGTCGAGTCCATCTCCATGACGATGGCCGGCCCCGGAATGACGTTACCCGCCTTGAGTTTCGCCCGGTCGTAGACGGTCGCGGTGCAATCCTTCCCGTCCATGTAAGATTTCTGCTTGCCGACCGCGGCCGCTTTCGGGTCCGTGCCACCCTTCGCCAGCGCAGGCCGGGCGATGCTGATACCTCGGCCCTGTACCGTCGCGCGCAGATTGACGAGTTCATGCTCAAGAGGCAGCGCGAATGTGAACAGGCGCTTGTGCTCGGCGTCGAACGGCGCCGAAATGGCCTCCATGCCGCGCTTCAGCAAATCATCGAGATCCACAGCGACCGTCAGTTGCAGTCCCTGTCCCTTGTAGCGTATGTCGACCTGGTAGCCGAATCGCATCTCAGAACGAGCCACCTTTTCCCGCTCGAGTGACTTGGCGGCATCCTTGGCAAGACCGGTGAGAATCTTGTGCACCTCCTTCGCCGACGTGGCGGAGAATTGCCGGATGAATGTCCGGGCCGACTCATCGCGCACGGCGGTCGTAGCGTCACCCAGCGCGCACAGCACGCCAGGCCCTGGCGGAATGATGGAGGGCCAGGAACCGAGCAGACGGCTCAGAGCGTTTGCATGCAGCGGACCCGCACCACCGAATGCGATGAGTGCATAGTCGCGCGGGTCGTGGCCCTGCTCCACGGAGACGAGCCTTAGCGCGCCGACCATGTTCTCATTGACGATGTCGTAGATGCCCTGCGCCGCGTCCTTGACGCTTTTCCCGAGCGCTTCGCCAACTTTGGTCACTGCCTGCGTTGCCAGTCCCCGATCCAGTTCCATATCGCCACCGAGGCGCTGCATTTCCGGCAGGTATCCAAGGACGATGTTGGCGTCGGTCACGGTAGGCTCCGTGCCACCACGCCCGTAGGCCGCGGGGCCGGGATCGGCACCGGCCGATTGGGGACCGACGCGCAACGCCTTGGTCAGCTCCGGAACGTGCGCGATCGAGCCACCACCGGCACCGACGGTGCGGATGTCGACCGACGATGCGCGCACTGTCACGTCGCCGACCGTGGTCTCACGACGTAGCCGCGGCTCGCCATTCATGATCAGCGCCACGTCGGTCGATGTGCCCCCCACGTCGACCGTCAGCAGGTTCGGGAATCCCGCCTGCACGGCGACCCAGAGAGCGCCGGTGACGCCGCCTGCGGGACCGGACATCAGCAGATTGACCGGATACTCTTCGGCGGACGATGCCGACGCGAGTCCTCCGTCCGAGCGGAGAATGTGCAGTTTCACATTCTTTGACTGGCTGGCGAGTTTGGTCTTGAGGTTGTGCACGTAGCGCTGCACACGAGGTCTGACGTAGGAGTTGGCGACCGTGGTGACGGCGCGCTCGTACTCCTGCATTTCCGGCACGACTTCCGAGGACAGAGACACCGGGATTCCGGGAAGTACCTCGCGCGCAATCTCGGCGATACGCCGCTCGTGCGCGTCGTTGGCATACGCATTGATCAGCGAAACCGTGAGCGCTTCGATGTTCTTCGCCTTGAGCCCTTCGAGTTTCGCACGAAGGTCCGTTTCGTTCAGGCCCCGTACCACCTCGCCCGCGGCACTGACGCGCTCGTCGGCCTCGATCGTGCAACTCAAGGGCGCCATTGGCAGCGACTTGTTATAGATCACCCACCCGCCGAGACCGCCGGGCACAAAGCTTCGTGCGATCTGCAGCACCTGGCGGTAGCCCTTTGTCGTAACCAGACCGCAACGCGCACCCGTGCCGGTCAGGACGGTATTCGTGGCCACGGTGGTTCCGTGCATGACGTGCCCGATAACCTCGGGCGAAACGCCTGCACGCTCGCACACCTTTGCGATCCCATTCAGCACGCCGACCGATTGGTCGGCAGGTGTGCTGGGTACCTTGGCAGTCCAGATCTGGCCGGTCTTCTCGTTGACGAGCAACAGGTCTGTGAATGTTCCGCCTACGTCGACGCCCAATCGGTAACTCATGCGTGCCTCTGCGATGACGTTGTGATCAACGGTTGAATGACGGACCGGCACAGGACGCCATGTCCTATACCTGCATCCGTGGTTTGGGAAATACGCCTGCCTTCACCAGCGCGCCGGGCACTGGTCGGCCAAGTTGGGTTTGCAGCCAAGCAGCTGTTTCGATCAGCCGGTCAAGGTCCAGTCCGGTTTCCACACCCATGCGGTGGAGCATGTAGACGAGGTCTTCCGTCGGAATGTTGCCCGTCGCCGCAGGGGCAAAAGGACACCCACCAATACCACCGATCGAGGAGTCGATCACCGTCGCGCCGGCTTCAAGCGCCGCATAGGCATTGGCCAGACCCGTATTGCGCGTATTGTGGAAATGGCATCGCAGTGGCATGCCCGGCAGTGCCGCCGACACCCGTGTCAGCAGTGAGCGCACCTGCCTCGGGACAGCAACGCCGATCGTGTCGGCGATCGCCACCTCCACCGGCCCTGCCTCCGCCACCTGGCACACGAGGTCCACTACCCGACCGGGATCGACTTCGCCCTCGAAGGGGCAGCCAAAGGCTGCGGACACGGTGACCTGTGCACGAAGACCCGCGTGCTTTGCAGCAGCCGCCATCGCCAACCAGTCCGCGACAGACTGCGCCGTCGACACACCCTGGTTGCG
Source organism: uncultured bacterium (assembly GCA_963978075.1). Taxonomy (GTDB): domain Bacteria; phylum Pseudomonadota; class Gammaproteobacteria; order Steroidobacterales; family Steroidobacteraceae; genus CAIKZZ01. Next base: position 14,767 of record CAXBRZ010000015.1, read on the forward strand.
AAGATTGAAAGTATCGGACGCAACAACTGCCATGCCGATCTCACCGCAGCCTGCCGCGAGCGCACGATGCAGCCCGCGCTCGTTGAGCACGAGCCCAACATACGTCACGTCATCTCGGCGCGGCAACCCGGCCAGCACGGCCTCGGCATCGGCCATCTGCGGCACGCGCTTGGGGTTCACGAAACTGGTGACTTCAAGCCGCGTTAGCCCTGCGGCGACGGCGCGTTCGATGAACTCGATCTTGGCGGCCGTTGCCACCACCACCGATTCGTTCTGCAGTCCGTCGCGGGGACCGACCTCGACGATCTGGATGCGGGGAGGCAGGGACTCTGACACGGACGGACCTCGGCGGAGCTTCGACAGGCGTGGAGGCCTGAGTGTATACACAGAGCCGCCGGAATCAACCCAAATCTCGCGATCCTTGACCTAAAAGGCCCCTGATTGTATACATCCGGCCTGCCCATTCACCCCCGAGTACCGTCATGAGCGCCGCAACCTTCCCCCATGGCCCCCTCTCGGATCTGCGCGTACTTGAATTGGGCACGCTGCTTGCGGGTCCTTTCTGTGGTCAGCTGTTGGGTGACCTCGGAGCGGAGGTCATCAAGATCGAGCCCCCGGGTCAGGGGGATCCGATGCGCGTGTGGGGCCGTCAGAAAGAAGGCGAGCCCTCCCTGTGGTGGCCGGTCGTCGGCCGCAACAAGAAGGCCATCACGCTGGACCTGCGGCAGGCCGAAGGCCAGTCCATTCTGCGTGAGCTGGTCGCCAAGGCGGACTTCCTGCTGGAGAATTTCCGGCCAGGCACGCTGGAAAAGTGGGGCCTCGGTTGGTCGGAACTCTCTGCGATCAACCCGCGCCTCATCATGATCCGGGTGTCGGGCTTCGGGCAAACGGGTCCACGCGCGAAAGATCCCGGATTCGGCGCCATCGGCGAGGCGATGGGCGGCCTGCGCTATGTCGTCGGGGATCCCTCCACGCCACCATCGCGTATGGGGATCAGTATCGGCGACTCGCTGGCCGCCACATTCGCCTGCGTGGGAGCCCTGTCCGCCCTGCACTACCGGGAAAAGACCGGACGTGGCCAGGTCATCGATTCGGCCATTTACGAGGCGGTCCTCAACATGATGGAAAGCCTCATCACGGATTACGACAAACGAGCGTTCATCCGTGAACGTACGGGCGCCATCCTGCCCAACGTGGCACCGTCCAATGTGTACCCCACGAAGGACGGCCTCGTCCTGATCGCAGCCAACCAGGACACCGTGTTCTCGCGACTGGCCCTTGCCATGGGCGAACCGGAGCTTGCCACGCATCCGGATTACAGTACGCATCAGGCGCGCGGCGCGCGTCAGCAGGAACTGGATGCGCGGGTCGGCCGCTGGACCGAAACGCTCACCACTGCAGAAGTACTTGAGATCCTCGCACGTCCCGAGACAGCGGTACCGTCGGGTCTGATCTACCGTGCACCGGACATGCTGACCGATCCGCATTTCGCTGCCCGCAACGCCATTGTCGACACGCCGCATCCGGTATTCGGAACCCTGAAGATGCAGAATGTTGCGCCGAAACTCTCCGAGACGCCCGGCGGCATCCGCTCACCGGCGCCCGAGATGGGCGCGAACAACGAGGAGATTTACCGCACGTTGCTTGGCAAGAGCGAGGCGCAGATGGTGTCGCTCAAATCCGCTGGCGTGATCTGATGAGCGGCGAGAGCCTCGCCGACAACTACGCCCGCGCCGGGTACACCCAGCGTCTAGTGCCCGGCAAGCGCCCGGCCCTGCTGTTGATCGACCTCGTCGGGGCCTATTTTCTGCCGGACTCTCCGCTCTACGGCGGCGAGGGTTGCGCCACCGCGCTCGTTGGCGCCTGCAGGCTCCTTGGTTTCGCCCGGGCGGCCCGGATCCCTGTATTGCACACCAATGTGGCTTACCAGGCAGGTGGCCGGGACGGCGGCGTATTTTTCCGCAAGGTCCCTGCACTGTCCCATTTCGAGGCAGGCTGTCATCCAGCGCACGCCGCATTTGCCGCCGAGGTTACGCCCGCAGCGGGCGAAACCGTCGTCACCAAGCAGTATGCGAGCGCCTTCTTCGGCACATCCGTCGCGGCCACCCTGACAGCAATGGCCGTCGACACCCTGCTGATCGGCGGGGTCTCGACGAGTGGCTGCGTACGGGCGACGGCCGTGGATGCCTGCCAGCACGGCTTCATCCCCCTGGTGGTACGGGAAGCGGTCGGTGACCGCGCCCCTGAACCGCATGAGGCCAACCTGTTTGACCTGCAGGCGAAGTATGCGGAGGTCATTACCCTTGCCGCTGCGTCAGCCTATCTCGGATCCCTGAGCGGAGCGTCGGCATGACGCCAGTAAGCCAAATATCTGTTGTTTCAGAACAACAATTTGAGCTTGCCAGTACTCCGCGGGCTGAAAATATTCTTCTACGGTTGTTCCAGCGGTCTGCGGCACTTGACAGCGCGGAGCGCAATAGCGGAGTGTTGTATACAATTTTTCAAGGTTAGTCCGGGATATCGGCTGTACAGCCGGGGTCGTCCGGGCGCTTTTCGGTTTTTTTTTCATCCAATCGCGAGGTCGCCATGAGCTTTTTGTCCCATCGGTATACTTTGTTGGCCGCCGGCATCACCGCGGCGCTCGCTGCCCCGACGGGCGCGGCCTTGGCCGACAGCGCGCCTACCGTAGGCGCCGAGTTGGCCGAGATTGTCGTAACGGCACGTCAGCGCGAAGAAAAGATCACCGACGTTCCGGTCTCGGTGCAGGCCTTCTCTGCCGATGACATCAAGGCGGCCGGCATCGAGCGCCCGCAGGACTTCATCAACCTGACAGCCGGTGTCTCGGCCGTGCAAACGGCCGAAATCGGTGACATCCAGATCAGCATTCGCGGCATCAATACCGGTCGTGACGCCGAGACCAACTTTGCCTTCGTTGTCGACGGCGTCCTGCAGACGAACCCGTCGGCTCTCAATCAGGAACTCAACGGCGTCTCGCAGATCGAAATCCTGAAAGGTCCGCAGGGTGCCCTCTACGGCCGCAATGCCGTGGCCGGCGCAATGATCATTTCGACCCGCAAGCCCACCGACAAGTTCGAAGCCGATATCGATGTCGGCGCCGGCGATTATGGCCTCAAGAAGGCCAGCGTCTGGCTGGGCGGCGCGGTGGCAGATGGAGTCAAGGGCAGCGTCTCGGCCTACATGCGCAAGACAAATGGCCAGTGGACCAACTCGCGCCTGAACTGCAACGACTGCGTCGACTACCTCGACGAGAAGGGCGTGACCGGCCGTCTGATGTTCGATGCCGCGGGTGGCACCATTGATGTGAAGGCCAAGGCTTCGAAGGTCACGGCCGGCGCCATCAACTTCAATGCGTCGCTGGCGCTCGCCGAAATCGCAAGCGTCTTGGGCAACCCGGTCTTCTCCGAGAACGTAAACAACCACCAGTTCGTCTATCTGAACAACATCAAGCCGGTGAACGAGCAGAAGAACGCCAACTTCTCGATCAAGGGCGAGTGGGACACCTCGCTCGGCAAGGTGACGAGCTACGTCGCCTTCAACGACCAGAAGAACCAGTTCCTGACCGATGGCACCAGCGCTGCGTTCTACCTCTACAGCCTGACGCCCGCCTGTCAGGACTCCAACAACGCGGCCTCGTCGGGCTCCATGCCCCCGCCGTTCTACTACTCTGCGAACGGTCCGTTCGTGAACAGCTTCCTGCCGCCGTACAGCGGTACGAGCTGCGACGGCTACCAATACCAGCAGCGCGACCAGAAGGATTCGAGCTTCGAGTTGCGCATCGCCTCGCCCGGCAACCAGCCGCTGCGCTGGCTCGCGGGCATTTACTACGGCGACATCAAGCGCCATGTGGTCGTGTCGCAGGGTTACGATCCAGGTGCTGGCGGCAGCCTCTCCGCCCAGGCCTTCGTGCCGTACTCAAACGGCATGACCAACAGCACGGATCTCGAATACAACGACGACTTCCAGAGCAAGGTGTCGGCGGTGTTCGGACAGTTGGCGTACGACGTCGCCCCCAATGTGGAAGCGGCACTCGCGCTGCGCTACGACAGCGAGAAGCGCTCGGTGGACAACCTCGTCGGTACCGGCGCCAACGCGCTCGCCCAGACCCCGCTCTTCGGGGCGGCCTGGTCGGGCGGTACGCAGCCGTACATCAACCCGGCTTACACGCAGGACCCGACGCTTGCGACCACCGGCATCCCCAGCCGTTCGAAGAGCTTCAGCCAGCTGCAGCCCAAGCTGTCGCTGAACTGGAAGCTGTCGGATGACTTCTCGATGTACGCCTCCTACGGCTACGGCTTCCGCAGCGGCGGCTTCAACTCCACGGGCAGCGCCGCCACTGTCAATCAGTGGTACGGCAACCTGTGCCTCGGCCAGAGC
>CAXBRZ010000016.1:0-18955 GCA_963978075.1 uncultured bacterium
GTATGCAGCAGTTGGGAACGGTGGGAGTACTGCACGCCCTTCGGATTCCCGGTCGTACCCGAGGTGTAGCAAAGGGCCGCCGGCGTACGTTCTGAGAAGTCGCCCCAGCGGACGGCCGAAGTGTCGGTATTCTGGATCAGCGCCTCGTAGTCGATGGCGTTTGCCACGAGCGCTCCGGCCTCGCCCGGTTCGCCGAGATAGACGACCTTCTCGACGCAGGGACAATGGGGCAGCAGGCGCTCGACCTGGGACCGGAAGGCCGGGTCCGCAAAGATCCAACGATCCTGCGCGTGGTTGATCATGTAAATGAGCTGCTCGTCGAACAGCCGGGGATTCAGGGTGTGGCACACCGCGCCATAACCCATGACGCCGTACCAGATCTCGACATGGCGGATGGAGTTCATCGCCAGCGTCCCGATACGCGCACCCGGGGCTATGCCGTGTGCGGCGAGCGCCGCGGTCACTTGGCGCGCCCGTCCGGCCAGCGCCGCCCAGGTGGTTCGGCCCATGGCGCCATTGGCAAGCCTGCCGACAACCTCGCGGCTGCCGTGCCAACGCTCCGCATGGACAATGAACCGGTCGACGGTCATTTCCCAGCGCTGCATCAGATCGGCATCAAACATAGACAGATCAGACATACATCCACCCCCACCCACCGCAGCGCGGTACCCGGGGGCCGAAGATACCCGAAGGGAGGCGCCTTTTGCTCCGCTATAATCCCGGCCTTTACGCCGGCTTGCCGGCACGTCAAAGAGCCAGCCATGCCCCGTTCCCGCACCGGACAGAAACCGCGTACGTTTCAGGACCTGATTTTCGCCCTACAGAAGTACTGGGCCGATCAGGGTTGCGTGCTCGTGCAACCCTACGACATGGAAGTGGGGGCAGGAACGTTTCATACCGCCACCTTTCTGCGATCCGTGGGTCCTGAGCCTTGGAGTGCAGCCTACGTACAGCCCTCGCGCCGGCCGACCGACGGCCGCTACGGTGACAACCCGTTCCGCCTGCAGCGTTACTACCAGTTCCAGGTGGCCATCAAACCCTCTCCGCCGAACTTCATCGACCTGTATCTCGGTTCACTGGCGGCGCTTGGCTTTGATCCCCTGACGCACGACATCCGTTTCGTCGAGGACAACTGGGAGTCTCCCACCCTCGGCGCCTGGGGGCTCGGCTGGGAAGTCTGGCTCAACGGCATGGAAATCACCCAGTTCACCTATTTCCAGCAGGCGGGCGGCATTGACTGTCGGCCGGTCATGGGCGAGATCACGTACGGCCTTGAACGGCTTGCCATGTACCTGCAGGGCGTCGAGAGCGTGTACGACCTCGTCTGGGCCGATGGCCCGCTCGGTCGCGTCACCTACGGTGACGTGTACCACCAGAATGAGGTGGAGCAGTCGAAATACAACTTCGAGCATGCCGATACCGCAGAACTGTTCCGCCAGTTCGATGCCCACGAACGCGAATGCCAGCACCTGCTGACCATCCCGCTGCCCCTGCCTGCCTACGAGAAAATGCTCAAGAGTTCGCACACATTCAATCTTCTGGATGCGCGACGCGCCATCTCGGTGACAGAGCGGCAGCGCTACATTCTGCGGGTACGCACGCTCGCGCGCGGTGTTGCGGAAGCCTATTACAAGAGTCGCGAGGCTCTGGGCTTCCCGATGCTGAAGACGGTCGTGCCGCTCGTCGATCCGCCGGTCACCGCGGCGTCGGCCGGGAGACATGCATGAGGCGTCGTGACCTCCTCGTCGAGATCGGCACCGAAGAACTGCCACCGAAATCCCTGCTCGCGCTGGCAGACGCATTTTCGGCCGGTGTCATCGCCGGTCTTGATGCCGCAGGCATATCCCACGGTGCCGTAACGCGTTATGCGGCTCCGCGCCGCATCGCCATCCATGTACGCCGCGTCGCCGAACAGCAGCCTGACCAGGAGATTCGCCGCAAGGGACCGCCGGTATCGGCCGCCTTCGCGGCCGACGGCACGCCCACCCGCGCGGCAATCGCATTCGCTGAAAGCTGCTCGACCTCCATCGAGTCTCTCGGCAGGATCACCGAAGCCAAGGGTGAATTTCTCTTCCACACGGGCGTGAAACCCGGCGCGGCCACCGATTCCTTGCTGGCCGACATCGTCCGCGCCTCGCTCGACAAACTGCCGATCGCGAAGCGGATGCGCTGGGGCTCGGGTTCCGCGGAGTTTGTCCGGCCCGTGCACTGGATCGTATTCCTGTTTGGCAATGAGGTCGTTCCGGCTGAGATCCTCGGCGTTCGTACGGGCCGATCGACCCGCGGGCACCGCTTCATGGCGCCGCGGGAGATTTCTCTGCGGTCAGCAAACAGCTACGCGTCCCGGCTTGAGCGCGCAGGCCGCGTACTCGTGAACTTCGAGCAGCGTCGGGAGATGATTCGTGCGGGTGTACTCGAGCTTGCACAGGCGCACGGCGGGAGCGCCATCATCGGCGACGCCCTGCTCGACGAGGTCACCTCTCTGGTGGAATGGCCCGAGCCGGTTGCCGGACACTTCGAGGAGAGATTTCTTTCTCTGCCGCGGGAGGTTTTGATTTCAACGCTGCAGGAACACCAGCGTTATTTCCCGGTGGAAGATGCGCAGGGGCGGCTGACCTCACTCTTTATCACCGTCGCCAACATCACGAGCCGCGCGCCGGAGGAAGTCCGTCGTGGCAATGAGCGGGTGGTGCGTCCCCGCCTGGCGGATGCGGCGTTTTTCTGGGATCAGGATCGGCGGACCCGATTGGGCGACCGGACAGAGCAGCTCAGGTCGGTGACCTTCCAGGCCCAATTGGGCTCTTACCATGCCCGCAGTGTGCGCATTCGTCAGCTGGCTGCCCGGCTGGCGCCGATGGTCGGTGCGGATCCGTCGTTGGTCAGCCGCTCGGCGGAGCTTGCCAAGTGCGATTTGCTGACGGGACTGGTCGGCGAGTTTCCCGAGCTGCAGGGCACCATGGGGGCGTATTACGCCGCGCTCGACGGCGAGGCCGAGGCAGTCGCCACCGCGATCGCAGAGCAGTACATGCCACGCTTTGCGGGCGACACGCTGCCAGCCAGCGCCACCGGGACCGCCCTCGCGCTGGCCGACAAGATAGACACGCTCGTGGGTGCGTTCGCCATCGGCCAGCGTCCCACGGGCGCAAAGGACCCGTTTGCGGTTCGCCGCGCCACGCTGGGTGCTCTGCGCATCCTGTTGGAGGGTCGGCTCGATATCGATCTTCAGAGCTTGGTCGCTGCCGCCTACGAGACGACGTTGGCGGATTTGCGAGCGAATGCCAAGCCGCGGGCGGACGGACAGAAAGCCGCGGCAGAACCGCCTGATGCGGATACCTTGGTGCGCGACGTCTGCGACTATGCATTCGAGCGGCTGCGCTCTGTGTATCTGGAGAGCGGCAGCGGAATCACGACAGAGATGTTCGATGCGGTGCTGGATCGCCGTCCGGTCTCGGCGATGGATTTCGATGCCCGGCTGACGGCTCTGGCTGCCTTCCTGCAACTGGACGGGGCCGCCGCACTGACCGGCGCCAACAAACGGATCGCCAATATTCTTCGCAAATCGGACGCGCCAGCCTTGGTGCTTGAGGATCGTCTGTTTGGGGGAGAGGCAGAGCGCAGTCTCGCGGCCGCCATCGCGGCGGTTAGCCCATTGGCACAAGCCAGCATCGCGGTGAAAGACTATTCAAGCGCCCTGCGGCATCTGGCGACCTTGCGCCCGGCCGTGGATGCCTTTTTTGACGGCGTGATGGTCAACGCGGAGGATTCGGCGGTGCGGCGAAATCGTCTCGCGCTCCTGTCACGCGTACAGCAGTTGTTCCTGGAGATCGCAGACCTGTCCCGGCTCCCGGGCTGACCGGGCGCCGGATGCCTGTCGGGCATCCGACATTGCCTCGGCGTGGTTTTGCACTAGACTGCTCTCATGCAGTGGTTCCGCTCGCTGGTCTACACCGTTTTTTTCTTCGCCAGTTCGCTGCTGTTCGGACTGGTGATTGCCTGCTCCTGTGTGCTGCCTTACCGGTTCCGTTACGCGTTGGCCCGTGCATGGGCGTACACGGAATTGACGGCACTGCGATGGCTGTGCGGGCTGACGTATACGGTCGAGGGCCTGGAACACATCCCGGCAGGCAGCCATATCTCCTACTGGCGTCATTCATCGGCGTGGGAAACGATCGCGCAGGCGATCCTCTTTCCGCCGCAGGCGTGGGTTTTGAAGAGGGAGATCCGCTGGATCCCCTTCGTAGGCTGGGCGACGATGGCGCTCAAAGCCATCGCCATCGACCGCAAGGCACAAGGCGCGGCAGTCAACCAAGTCGTCGCACAAGGACAGGCGCGGTTGGCCGAAGGGATCTGGGTACTGATTTTTCCCGAGGGTACTCGTGTCGCGGTCGGCGAGCGGCGGCGGTTCGGGTTGTCAGGTGCGCTGCTGGCGACCCAGACCGGCGCCAGCATTGTGCCCGTCGCGCACAACGCCGGCCGTTACTGGGGCCGTCGTGGGCTCTTGAAACTGCCTGGCTGCATCCGTGTGGTCATCGGACCTGCCATCGAGACAGCAGGCCGCGATCCGCGCGAGGTCTCCGAAACAGCGCGCCAGTGGATGGACGCCAAGGTGGCGGAACTCGGCGGCTGAAGCGGTCCGTTCGGGCCGTCAGATATCGAGGTTTGCCACGGCGAGGGCATTCTTTTCGATGAATTCCCGCCGCGGCTCCACCTGATCGCCCATGAGGGTGGTGAACAGGTCGTCTGCCGTGACCGCATCCTCGATGCGGACCTGGATGAGCCGGCGCGTGGCCGGATTGATCGTGGTGTCCCACAACTGGTCCGGATTCATTTCGCCCAGTCCTTTGTAGCGCTGGATCGTCTGGCCACGGCGCGCCTGATCCATCAGCCAGCCAATCGCATCCTTGAATGCGGTGACTTCCTTGCGGTCGTCTCCCTTCGCCACGTAGGCGCCTGGTCGGAGCAGTCCCTGCATGGCAAGGTTGAGTTCGGCAATGCGCTTGTATTCCTGTGAGTCGAAGAACTCGCGCTGGATGTGCTTTTCGGTCGTCAGACCATGCTGGGTTCTGAATACGTCAAAACGCACCGGCTGGCCGCCGGCGTTGACCTGCAACTCGATCCGATAGCGCTTTGGTTCGTGCGCATCGGCATCGATATGCGTCTGGAGTATCCCGGCCCATTGGCGCAGAAACTCCACATCCTGTTGGTGTTCCGGACGAATGACCGGAACATACAGCATCGCCTCGAGCACCCGCGGATCGTACCGGCGCGCCCAGCGCGCGAAAATGCCCTGCACGTCGATGTACTGTCGCGCGAGTGATTCCAGACGGGCTCCGCTGACTGCCTGCGCGACACCCTGATCATCGGTGGTGTGCAGCGCCGCCTCGTCGAGGGCGTTACGCAACAGCAGTGCGTTCAATTCCGCGTCATCCTTGACGTAGGTCTCGCTCTTGCCACGCTTCACCTTGTACAGCGGTGGCTGGGCAATGAAGATATGGCCGCGCTCGATGAGTTCGGGCATCTGCCGATAGAAGAATGTCAGGAGGAGCGTCCTGATGTGCGCGCCGTCCACGTCAGCGTCTGCCATCAGGATGATGCGGTGGTAGCGGAGTTTTGCGACGTCAAAGTCATTGCGCCCGATCCCACAACCGAGGGCGGTGATCAGGGTGCCGACTTCCGCGCTCGCCAGCATCTTGTCGAAGCGTGCTTTCTCGACGTTGAGAATCTTGCCTTTCAGCGGCAGCACCGCCTGGGTGCGCCGGTCGCGGCCCTGCTTGGCGCTGCCGCCTGCGGAGTCGCCCTCGACGAGGAACATCTCGCACTGCGTCGGGTCCTTCTCCTGACAGTCAGCCAGCTTCCCCGGCAGTCCGGCGATATCGAGTACGCCCTTGCGCCGAGTCATTTCGCGGGCTTTGCGGGCCGCTTCCCGGGCGCGGGCGGCATCCACAATTTTCGCCACGATCGCCTTGGCTTCCGCCGGGTGCTCAAGCAGGAAGGTTTCGAGTCTCTGGGCGACGGCAGATTCTACGATGCCGCGGATTTCGCTGGAGACCAATTTGTCCTTTGTCTGTGAGGAAAACTTCGGGTCAGGCATTTTCACAGACAAGATGGCGGTCATGCCCTCGCGGACATCATCACCCGTCATGTCGATTTTTTCTTTCTTTGCTTCGCTCTCGATGTAGTCGGAGAGCTTGCGGGTCAGTGCTGCGCGAAAGCCTTGCAGGTGGGTCCCACCATCTTTCTGCGGAATGTTGTTCGTATAGCAGAACATCGATTCTGCATAAGAGTCGTTCCACTGCGCTGCAACTTCTACCGTGATCGGTCCCTGCATGTCGCGGAAGTAAAACACCGTCTCATGAATCGGTGTTTTGCCACGATTGAGATGCTTCACAAACGCGCCTATTCCGCCTTCATACTGAAAGACGTCACGACGTTCGTCGCGCTCGTCGACCAGTTCAATGCGCACGCCGGAGTTCAAAAACGAGAGTTCGCGCAAACGGCGCGACAGCAAGTCGTAGACAAACTGAATGTTCGAAAAGGTTTCCGCGCTCGGCTTGAACCTGAGCGTGGTGCCACGTTCCTGGGTGGGCCCGATGGCCGTCAGTCTCGTTTGCGGTTCGCCGTGACGATATTCCTGCCGGTGCAACTGGCCGTCGCGCGCGATCGTCAGGACCAGAGACTCGGACAGTGCGTTGACCACCGAGACACCGACACCATGCAGGCCGCCCGATACCTTGTAGGAGGAATCGTCAAATTTCCCGCCTGAATGCAGGACGGTCAGGATGACTTCGGCCGCCGACACACCTTCCTCGGGATGGATATCCACAGGAATTCCACGGCCGTTGTCGGAGACGGTGACGGATTCATCGGCATGTACGGTCACGACCACCCGGTCGCAGTGCCCTGCCAGGGCTTCGTCAATCGCGTTGTCGACGACTTCGAAGACCATGTGATGCAGACCAGTGCCGTCATCGGTGTCGCCGATGTACATGCCAGGTCGCTTTCTGACTGCATCAAGTCCCTTTAAGACCTTGATTTTACTGGAATCGTAGACGTCGTTTTCTGACATGTCGCTGTTCCGTCCGGACCTTGCGGCAGTATACCAAAGAGGGGGTCTGGGTGCCTCCCGGTTGCGCGCATTTCAGGGCCGTCAGCCGGGCAACATTTGCTCGCAAGGCGCTGCCTCACGCTCTGGGCAGGGCCCAGGGCCAGACCTAAGTCGGGATAGGACGACGAGGTTATCCACAATTTTCATCGCGAGCTGTAGACGCTCCCGTGTTCCACGTGAAACATCGCGCCTGGTGTTCCAAGGCTTTCGAGTTCTGGCCTCAGGGTCGTCACGAACAGTTGGCTGCGGAGGGTACGCACGACCTGAAGCAATCCTGCCAGCCGGGTACCATCCAGTTCGGCCGCAGGATCGTCCAGCAGCAGGGCGCCGCGACCTGGGTGATGGTTTTCCTGGATTTGCAACTGCGCAAGGATCAGCGCTGCCGCCAGCAACTTCTGTTGGCCACGCGACACCCGCTCCCGAGCCAGTTGGCCGTCAACCCGAACCGAGATGTCCGCTCGGTGCGGACCGACGTGGGTGATTCCCAGCCGCTTGTCGCGATCGTGGCTCTTTTCAAGGGCGGCACTGAAGGATTCATCCTGTGCCCACCCCGGGGCGTAGGTTATCCGGACCTCCAGACCGAGCAATTGCATTCCGACTTGGCCGAGCGGCACCGAGAGCGTTTCGATATACCGGCGTCGCATCTCGTCGAGCTGAAGTCCGGCCGCCAGCAGTTCCTGGTCCCAGACGGCCACGAATCGATCGTCAGCCATCGCCCGCAGCGCGGCATTCCTCTGCCTCAGTGCCCGATGGTATCGGGTCCATGCCTCCATGAACCCTTGTTCCACGTGGAACACTCCCCAATCCAGAAACCGTCGGCGCCGGGTTGGACCCTCTTCGAGGAGCTTGTGCACATCGGGATCGATCACCTGGGGAGGAAAGTACTCCGCGAGTGCCGCCGCGGAGGGGGCCGCCGCTCCTCCGATACGGATTTCCGTGCCTTCGCGGCTGCCTCCCACCCCAAGGACGATGGAGCCGCTCGCCGTATCCGCACGCGCCACGAGCCTAAAAAGGTCCTGCCCCTGCCGAATCAGCCGGTCCAAACGTCGGGTGCGAAAAGACCGGCCTCGTCCCACAAAGAAAATCGCCTCGAGCAGACTGGTCTTGCCCGAGGCGTTTTCGCCGACAAAAAGGTTGTATCTGGAATCGAGCTTCAGACTCACCCGCTCGAAACAGCGAAAGTCCTCAATGTCGATCCCTGTGAGCGCCATGCTCCAGTTAGAGTCGCATCGGCATGACGACGTATCGGCTCGAGCCTCCACCCGGTGCGCGCAGCAGACAGCTGCTGTTGGCATCTGTAAGCCCCAGTTCGACCTCAACGCCTTCCAAGGCAGCCAACGCATCGAGCAGATAATTCACATTGAATCCGACTTCGAACTCTTCGCCCTCGTAGGCCACCTCGACCTCTTCTTCCGCTTCTTCCTGTTCAGGATTGTGCGCCGTGAGCACCAGCAGATTGGCACGCAGGGCGAGCCGGATTCCACGGTATTTTTCGTTCGCCAGGATCGAGGTGCGGTGCAGGGCACGGCGCAGTGCTTCGCGATCTGCCTTGACCAAGCGGCCTGGTGCGGCCGGAATCACCCGGCCGTACTCCGGGAATCGTCCGTCGATGAGTTTTGAGGTGAAACGGATGTCACCGATCGTGATGCGTATGTGGTTGCTGCCAACCTGTAGCGAAGCGACTCCTTCCGACCCGATGAGCCGCTGCAACTCAAGCACGCCTTTTCGCGGCACGATGACCTGATGGGTACCCGACTTAACTGCCAGCTCGATTTCGCTCAAAGCCAGACGATGGCCGTCAGTCGCAACCGTTCGCAGCATTTTCCCGTCTGATTCGAGCAACATGCCGTTCAGGTAGTACCGGACGTCCTGCTGCGCCATCGAGAAGTGGGTCTTGTCGAGCAATCCCTTGAGTGCCGCTTGGTCGAGATTGAAGGAGAGTTGCGGGTTGATCTCCTCGACCGCGGGAAAATCCGAGGCTGGCAGGGTGGTCAACGTAAAGCGGCTCTTGCCTGCGCGGACAGTGACCTTTTCACCTTCGAGCGTAAAGGTAACAGCCGACTTCTCGGGAAGGGCCCTGACGATGTCCAGAAACTTCCGCCCGGGGACAGTGACGTCGCCAGCCGATTGGACCGTGACGTCCCCGCCGGCGACCAGTTCCACTTCCAGATCAGTTGCCGTAATGGCCAGACGCCCGTTCTTGGCGGACAGCAGCACGTTCGCCAGGATCGGCATGGTCTGGCGTCGTTCGACTACACCGATGACTGCCTGGAGAGGCTCCAGAATACGTTCGCGTTCACTCGTGAATTTCATCGTTTCACCTTCGGCTTGACCGTTCCGAACCGGCTTGGTTCTTAATTCCTAATTCTTGAGTCTTTCAGGAATTCAGATAGTTGCTGTTGCAACTGAGGGACCTGGTTTCTCTGAAAAAGTCAAAAAACCCTTTATAAATTAATTGGTTATTTGAAGCACAAAGCTCTTCAAAACAGGCCTGCAACCCTTGCGCAGACTGTGCACCGCCTGTGGATATGTTGCCATGAATATTCTCCCGGGAAAGGCTCCACAAGTTATCCACATCATCCCGTCAGCGTTCTCAACAGGTTTGCGTAGTCCTCGTCCATGCGCCGCTCCTCGTCGCGCAGTTCGCGGATCCGCTTGCAGGCGTGCAGCACGGTGGTGTGGTCACGGCCACCGAAGGCATCGCCGATTTCAGGCAGAGAATGCGTAGTGAGTTCCTTCGCCAGCGCCATCGCAACCTGCCTCGGCCGCGCCACGGACCGACTGCGCCGCTTGGATAGCAGTTCTGCCACCCTGAGCTTGTAATAGTCCGCCACCGTCTTCTGGATGTTCTCGATCGTGACCAGTTTTTCCTGCAGGGCAATCAGGTCCTTGAGTGCTTCGCGGGCAAACTCGATGGTGATGGGCCGGCCGGTAAATTGCGCGTTGGCCGCGACCCGTCGAAGCGCGCCTTCCAGTTCTCGCACGTTGGAACGAATTCTTTTCGCGATGAAGAATGCCACTTCGTCAGGCAGCGCCACATGCGCCAGTTGCGCCTTGTTCTTCAGGATCGCAACACACGTCTCGAGATCCGGCGGTTCGATCGCAATGGTCAAACCCCAACCGAATCTGGACTTGAGTCGTTCCTCAAGGCCGTTGACTTCCTTGGGGTAGCGATCACACGTGAGAATGATCTGCTGCTGGCCTTCGAGGAGGGCATTGAACGTATGGAAGAACTCTTCCTGCGATCGGTCTTTCCCTGCGAAGAACTGGATGTCATCGATCAGAAGCGCATCCAGTGAGCGATACGCCACCTTGAAGTCAGCGATGGTGTTGTGCTGCAGCGCCCTGACCATGTCGCCGACAAACCGTTCGGAGTGCACATATGCCACGCGCGCATCCGGCCGTCGTGCCTTGATCTCGTTGGCCACTGCATGCATCAGGTGGGTTTTACCGAGGCCGACGCCGCCGTAGACAAACAGCGGGTTGTACGCCAGGCCTGGATTGTCAGCCACTTGCCGAGCCGCTGCTTTGGCGAGTTGATTGCTCTTGCCTTCGACAAAATTATCGAACGTGAATTCCGGGTTGATTCGTGCACCCACGACGGTTGGCAGTGTGCGGGCATTCGGCCGCCCCGGGGTGGCCTGCCGATCCGAGGAGGGCTTGGACAGGGGCGCCTCCGCTTCGATCGCCTTGGGTTCCCGGCGGCCGATATCGAGGCTCACGACTGGCAGGGATTCGTTTTCCAGAACCTGCGCAGAGACCAGCTCAATGACGCGCGGCAGCAGATTCTGCCGGACCCATTCAACGACGAATTTGTTCGGCGCCAGAAGACGTAATTGCCCCTCGTCGCCGGCCGCCTGAAGCGGCCGAACCCAGGTGTTGAACTGCTGCTCCGTGACCTCGGCTTCAAGGTGGCGCAGACAGAGATTCCAGAGTTCATCTGCGCGCAGCATGACGATGGGGAGCCGATCGGGGCGGGGAGTGGGAGCGGGAGTCTATAACGCCCACACCCGTCGTGACAGTCGCAATAGCAAGGCATCGCCGCGGGCAACTCCTCGGACCCCCTTGCGCGTCCGCAGCTCCCGGCGCGGCAAGGAAGGCCTGCGATTGACAAGGCCGCTACCGGGCGATAGATTGTGCGGCTCGGGCCGTTCAATCGGCACATTCTGTTGGTTTATCCGGACGATTCCGCCATGAAGCGCACCTTCCAGCCGAGCACCATCCACCGCAAGCGTACGCACGGTTTTCGTGCGCGTATGGCGACGAAGAAGGGCCGGCAGGTCCTCGCCCGACGCCGCGCCAAGGGCCGCAAGCGCCTGATCCCGTAATCCGCGCTGGCGGCGCGCGCGACCCGACCGGTCAGCCCACCGCTGTGAACCGCTCCCACCGCTTTCGTCCACAGCACCGCCTGCACAGCGGAGCCGACTTCGACCGTTTGTACCGACAGGGCAGACGTGCCGGCGATAATTTCTTTTCTATCAATGCGTTAGTGAATTCCGAGGGATGTGCCAGATTGGGCATGTCAGTAAGTTACCGGTCCGTTGGCAAAGCCGTACGTCGCAACTACATACGGCGGCTGATCCGTGAGGTGTTCCGTCACGCCCTGGCGAGCCTTCCCCCGGTGGACTACGTCGTGACCAGTCGCCCGGGCGCTCGACACGCCCCGGGGGCCGACCTGACCCGCAGCCTGGAACGTCTCTTGGTCGAGGTGACCCGCAAGGCCCAACCGCCCGAGGCGGCCCGGTGAATCCACTGACCACGCTGTTGCGCGGTTCGATCCGGCTGTACCAGTTGGCGATCAGCCCCCTACTGGGCCCGAACTGCCGGTACTATCCGACCTGCTCTGCCTACGCTCTGGAGGCTGTCGAGCAGCACGGCATGTGTCGTGGCGGCTGGATGGCCGTCCGCCGTATTGCCCGCTGCCATCCCTGGCACGAAGGTGGTTACGATCCCGTTCCGGCTGCCGCCCCCAAGGCCAAGCCTCCTGTTGATGGACATTAAGAGTCTCCATGGATAACCAACGTCTTTTCGCTCTGGCGGGTCTCGGTCTGCTGCTGTTCGTGAACTACCAGACCTGGCAACACGACTTTGCTCCCGCGCCGGCCCCTGCGGTCGCCGCCGCCACCGCCGCCCCGGGCGCTTCCGCCCTTTCCGGTGCTCCCAACGCCGGTGCGCCTACCGTGGCGGCAGCCCAGGTGCCTGCGGTCGCCGCTACACCGGTTCCCCCGCCGACCGTCCAGACCGGCGAGGACATTCATATCCGGACGGATGTTCTTAACCTCGTCGTTAACACCGCCGGTGTTGAGATCCGCAATGCCACCTTGAGCAGGTACTCGCTGTCGATCGAGCAACCGGACCAGTTCGTTCAGCTGCTGCGGCCCGCCGGTGGGGACGGTATCGCAGTCCTGCAGTGGGGAGTAGCAGGGGCGGGTCCTGCCTCCGCAGCCGACGTCGTCTACACGACCGAGAAGACTTCCTACGCCATGGCGGACGGCGCCGACACGTTGGACGTTCCTTTTACCTGGACCGGAGCCGATGGCATTACCGTAACCCGCGTACTGCATCTGCAGCGCGGGAACTACGCGATCGGGCTTGAGCAGACGGTACAGAACGCCGGCCAGACGGCCTGGCGCGGCCGCCCGTATGCCCAACTTGTCCACCACTGGTCCAAAGTAGACCGTTCGATGTTCAATCCGGCGACCTATTCGTATCAGGGTCCGGCGGTCTACAACGGCAAAAAATACCAGAAGCTGTCCGTCGAGAAGCCGGATGCCGAACAGTTGCCGAAAGGCCAGATCACGGAAGGTTGGATAGCGTCCCTGCAGCACCACTTCGTCACCGCCATCGTTCCGGATCCCAAGGCGCAGACCGAATATTCCATGACGGTTGCCAACGCCGATTACCGGCTCTCGGCGATGGGGCCCTGGCGGGAAGTGGCGCCGGGTGAAAAGACGAGCTTCACAGACCGTATCTACATCGGCCCGAAACTGCAGGACCAACTCGATGCCGTGGCAGAAAAACTCGACCTGACGGTCGACTACGGCACGCTCACGGTCATCGCCAAGCCGCTGTTCTGGCTGCTTGCGCAGGTCCACAAGCTCGTCAGCAACTGGGGGCTGGCGATCATCCTTGTGACGGTCATCATCAAGGCGATCTTCTTCCCGCTGGCCCAGACCAGCGGCCGGTCCATGGCCCGCATGCGCAACATCGCGCCGCGCGTCAAAGCGCTGCAGGACCGCTACAAGGACAATCGCGAGGAACTGGGCAAACAGATGATGGAGCTGTACAAGCGGGAGAAGGTCAATCCGCTGAGCGGTTGCCTGCCGATGCTGGTGCAGATCCCGGTCTTCATGGGTTTCTACTGGGTGCTGTTGGAAAGCGTCGAGATGCGCCAGGCGCCGTTTGTCGGCTGGCTGCATGACCTGTCGATCAAGGATCCGTACTTCGTTCTGCCGGCGATCATGTGCGCCGCGATGTTCGGGCAGTTCAAGATGAACCCAGCGCCGCCGGATCCGACACAGGCCAAAGTATTCGCGATCATGCCGTTCTTCATGACGGCCATGATGGCGTTCTTCCCTGCAGGCCTGGTCCTTTACTGGATCACCAATACGGGCCTTTCCATCGCCCAGCAATGGCATATCAACAAGGTCGTCGCCGAGGAAAACTCCAAGGCCCGCCAGTAGCAGGTCCTCATTGGCCGACCGACGCGACACAATCGTGGCGATCGCGACACCTCCGGGGATCGGGGGTGTCGGCGTCGTTCGACTGTCCGGGCCACTGTCACTCTCCATCACCGAGTCGATCTGCCGCGACGTTCCGCCGGCACGGGTCATGGCGAAACGCGAATTCCGCAATCAGGAGGGCGTGATCGATCAGGGGCTCGTGGTCTGCTATTGCGCCCCACGCTCCTATACGGGGGAGGACCTGACGGAGTTCCACGCCCACGGAAACCCTGTGATCCTGGACATGCTGGTCCGTCGTGCTGTTGAACTGGGCGCCCGGCAAGCAGAACCGGGCGAATTCACCCGAAGAGCGTTTCTCAACGACCGAATCAGCCTGCTTGAGGCGGAGGCGGTTGCCGATCTCATCACCGCAGGATCCGAGGCCTCCGTGCGGGCGGCCAACCGGTCCCTCGCCGGCGAATTCTCGGCACGGATAAACGGCCTTTGTGCGGACCTCGAATATCTGCGCGTCGAAGTGGAGGCCAGCATCGACTTTGCCGAGGAAGACATTCAATTGCAGAACGAGGCGCACGTTCTGGAACGCTTGGAAAGCATCCGAGATGCGCTACGCAGCCTTGTCGCCGCAGCAGGACAAGGGCGTCTGCTTACCGAAGGATGCACGGTCGTCATCGCGGGACGACCCAACGCGGGCAAATCCAGCCTGATGAACGCGCTGACACGGCACGATGCCGCCATCGTAACGGCGCAACCCGGAACCACACGTGACCTGCTGCGGGAGCGCATCAACCTTGAAGGTGTGCCCGTCACACTCATCGATACGGCCGGGCTGAGGGATGCGACCGAGGAGATAGAAGCCGAAGGCATTCGACGCGCCCGCGAAGCCATAAAGACGGCGGAGACTGTGCTTTACCTTGTGGATTGTAGTGATGAGGCTGCCATCGCTGCCGCGTCTGAAGAAGTCGCGCACTTGGGGCGCGACGCACCGACCATCGTGGTGTACACCAAATCCGATTTAGGCCCAGGCCCTGACAGCGCGCAAATATCCATATCTGTGACGACCGGCGCCGGCATCGAAGCGTTGAAAAGGCGATTGCTCACACTGTTGGGTCGTGTCTCGACCGAGGAGAGCTTATTCAGCGCACGTCGCAGACATCTGGATGCACTGCGACTTGCGAGTGAGCACATAGACATGGCGTTTCATCAGGCTGAGGAAACGAACACAGACCTTTTTGCCGAGGAACTTCGATTGGCCCAAGATGCGCTAGGGCAAATCATCGGCAAAAT
The DNA here is from genome assembly GCA_963978075.1 of uncultured bacterium. Classification (GTDB taxonomy): domain Bacteria; phylum Pseudomonadota; class Gammaproteobacteria; order Steroidobacterales; family Steroidobacteraceae; genus CAIKZZ01. The sequence continues at coordinate 15,073 of CAXBRZ010000016.1, forward strand.
CAGCAGTGATGAATTGCTAGGCCGAATCTTCTCAACATTCTGCATCGGAAAATAGAAAAATCTTTCCGGAATCATCGATGTCATTTGTAACGATCTATCACAATCCAGATTGCGGAACATCTCGGAATGTTCTCGGATTTTTGCGCGGCGCGGGAATCGAGCCGACCGTGATCGAGTACCTCAAAACACCACCGGACCGCGCAACGCTTGAGAGCCTGATCGCGCGCATGGGGATTCCGGTCCGTGGCCTTTTGCGCGAGAAAGGTTCGCTGTACGCTCAGCTCGGACTTGGCGATGCGTCCCTTGGCGATGCCGAGCTTTTGGACCACATGCTCCTGCACCCCATCCTGATCAACCGGCCCATTGTCGTGACGCCCGATACGGCTCGACTGTGTCGGCCATCCGAAACGGTATTGGAATTGATTGCCGACCTGCGTGCCGCCGGGAGTCTCCCGACGTCATGAAGTTCCACTACTGGCGCGCCTATCTGCCGACGGCCCTGCCGGGCGCGACGCCCAAGGCCTGGGTGATCGCATCAATGGGCGCCCTTCTCGGCATCAGCCTGACGGGCTTCGTGACCGCCGCGCTGATGGGCACGGATCTCAGGCTACCGTTCCTGATGATTCCTCTCGCAGCCTCCTCGGTCATCCTGTATGTGTTGCCGACCGGGCCTTTGGCCCGGCCCTGGGCGATCGTGGTGGGCCATACCGTGTCCGCTTTGGTCGGCGTGCTGGTGGCCCACGCGGTGCAACAGCCGGTCCTTGCTGCCGGCATCGCGGTTGCGCTGTCGATCGTTGCGATGGCGGTGACGGGCAGCCTGCACCCGCCCGGTGGCTCGACGGCACTGCTTGCGGTCCTCGGCGGGCCGGTCGTTCAGGCGGCGGGTTATCACTACGCGCTGGTGCCGGTGGGCTTGAATGCCGTACTGCTGGTGCTCAGCGGCATCGTGTACCACCGTTGGGTCTCCGGGCACCCCTATCCCCATGTCCTGCCGGACAGTTCGCGGATTCCGGAAGCGTCGGGATTCGACATACGAGCCGAAGACATCGATGCGGCGGTCGTCCGGTATGGGGAGATCCTCGACATCGAACGGCAAGACGTCGAGGTGCTGGTGAGGGAGATCGAGCGGGCGGCCCTGCAGCGGCGTCTCGGCGCGAACGACGCTCCCTGATGCGGTAATCTTGGCGCCCGAACGAGGTGTCTGCCCATGCCTTTGCGCCCAATCACTCAGCTGCTTTCCGGTCGCCCGACGTCGGACGGAGGCGGTGTACGTCTGCTGCGGGTCATCATTCCCGAGAGCCGGCTCGATCCGTTTCTCATGCTTGACGAGTTCGATTCCGACGAGCCCAACGACTACCTCGCAGGATTCCCGGCCCACCCGCATCGCGGGTTCGAGACCGTGACGTACATGCTGGATGGCCACCTGCTGCATGAGGACCATCTTGGCAATAGAGGTGATCTGGTGGCCGGTGGCGTTCAATGGATGACGGCTGGTCGCGGCATCATTCATTCGGAGATGCCGCAGCAAGTGGCCGGCCGGATGCGGGGCTTTCAACTCTGGCTGAACCTTCCGGCAAAGGAAAAGATGAAGCCGGCGGGATACCGCGACCTTGAACCGGAAGAGATTCCCCGCGTGCGTCTCGGCGCGTCCGAGGTGGCGGTGATCGCCGGCCACTTTTCCACCCCAGGCCACGCGACTGTCCAAGGACCGATTGCCGGCGGCGCCACGGATCCTGTGTATCTCGACGTCGCCCTCGCGCCGGGCTCGTCCCTGCAAATCTGTCTCCCGGAGAGCCACACCGCCCTCGTCTATGTCTATGAGGGTGCGTTGTCGGTCGGGGCCCAGGTCATTGCCAAGGGAACCTTGGGTCGTCTGGGCGAGGGGGATTCGGTTGAATTGGTAACCGCCCAGACCAGCAGCCGCGCACTGGTGCTGGCCGGCAAACCCTTGCGCGAGCCCGTCGTGGCCTATGGACCTTTCGTGATGAATACGACCGCCGAAATTGAGCAGGCCGTGCGCGATTATCGTAGCGGCCGGCTGACGGCCTGAGGACGGAGGGTCCATGCGCCATCCGGACGCTTTCGATGTGCTCGTGGTGGGCGGCGGCCACGCTGGCTGTGAAGCGGCGCTGGCGGCAGCCCGCACCGGGGCGCGGACAGCACTCCTGACCCAGAGCATCGACACGTTGGGGGCGATGAGCTGCAATCCCGCCATCGGCGGAATCGGCAAAAGTCATCTCGTGCGGGAGATTGATGCCTTGGGTGGCGTGATGGCCGTTGCCGCGGATCGCGCCGCGATCCAGCTGCGAGTGCTCAATGGCAGCAAAGGGCCGGCGGTGCGTGCGACGCGGGCACAAGCCGATCGGCAGCTGTATCGACGCGCGATGCGTGCGCTGGTGGAAAACCAGCCCAACCTCTGGCTGTTTCAGGCCGAAGTCGCCGACCTTGTGGTCGAGTCCGGCCGGATCGCCGGCCTCGTGACTGCCAGCGGCGTCGAGTTCAGGGCAAGCACTGTCGTGCTGACCACCGGCACGTTTCTGGCCGGCAAGATCCATGTGGGCCTGGAGCGCACCAGCGGAGGACGTGCGGGCGAGCCACCCTCGCAACGCCTTGCCGAGCGGCTGCGCGAACTGATGCCACGCGTCGGCCGTCTCAAGACCGGCACACCTCCCCGCATCGACGCACGTTCGGTGGATTTCTCGGTGATGAGCGCGCAGCCGAGCGACGATCCCCTCCCGGTGCTGTCGTACCTGGGGTCCGTGACCGACCATCCACGTCAGGTGCCGTGTCACATCACGGCGACGAGCGAGCGTACGCACGACATCATTCGCGCCGGCATGGACCGGTCGCCTCTCTACACGGGCGTCATCGAGGGCCGGGGGCCACGCTACTGTCCGTCCATCGAAGACAAGGTCGTCCGGTTTGCGCAACGGACCTCGCATCAGATCTTCGTGGAACCCGAGGGTCTTGATACCCACGAGCTCTATCCGAATGGAATCTCGACCAGTCTGCCGTTCGACGTGCAAATCGAGCTGGTCCGCAGCATCCGTGGATTCGAGCGCGCGCACCTGACCCGGCCTGGCTATGCCATCGAGTATGACTTCTTCGACCCGCGTGACCTGCGCGAGTCCCTCGAAGCGCGTGCGCTGCCAGGCCTTTATCTGGCCGGTCAGATCAATGGCACGACCGGCTACGAGGAGGCGGCCGCGCAGGGCCTCATCGCCGGACTCAACGCCGCACGGGCCGTGCGCGGTCAGACGCCCTGGTGTCCGAAGCGGTCAGAGGCCTACATGGGCGTCATGATCGACGACCTCATCACGCGCGGCGCGCCGGAGCCGTATCGGATGTTCACCAGCCGCGCGGAATATCGCCTCAGCCTGCGCGAGGACAACGCCGACCAGCGACTGACGCCCATCGGGCGTGACATGGGACTCGTGGATGACACGCGGTGGCGGTTTTTCGAGCGCAAACGGGCGGCGATCTCGGCCGGAGGCCCATCGACCGACGACGACGCAGAGTTCGCCGCGCAGGTCACCCTCGCGCTCGAGGTGGAACGCAAGTACGCAGGCTATCTGGCGCGGCAGGATGCCGAGGTGGAACGGCTAGAGCGCCATGAATCGCTCGAGCTACCGGAAAGCCTCGACTTTGAGCAGGTGCGCGGACTTTCCAGTGAAATCCGCGAGCGCTTGCAGGAAGTACGGCCACGCACCTTGGGACAGGCGGGACGGATACCCGGACTGACGCCGGTGGCCGTCTCGTTGTTGCTCGTTCATCTCAAGAAGACGGGGCGCGCCGGATGAAGCCAGGGCGCGCGGCACTCAGCCTGTGCGCCTTGTTGCTGTTGGTGGCCTGCGGCCGAGCTGCGCCGCCGGCGGACATCCTG
>CAXBRZ010000017.1:0-18666 GCA_963978075.1 uncultured bacterium
CGATACGGTGATGGTGTTCAAGGGGCGGTTCAAGGACCATATCCTTGCTGACCGTATCCATATGTTGTCGGTTGCCTTTCTTGTGCCGGAAATGAGACGAAATTTCGGCGGTGTTGCCGGCAATATCGCCTATAACCTTGCACTCATGGGGGTTGGATCCGAGATTCTGGCTACCGTGGGCGAGGATTTTGGTCCTTACGAGGCCTGGCTCGACAAGATGGGGATCAGCCGAAGGTTTGTTTCCAAGGTTCCCGATACCTATACGGCCCAAGCGTTCATCACGACCGATCTGGATGACAACCAGATTACGGCATTTCACCCTGGCGCAATGTCTCATTCTGGTGGGCTGACAGTGCCAGACGGGGCAGGGCTCAGGCTCGGGCTTGTCGGGCCCGATAGCCGTGATGGAATGATCGAGCATGCGCAGCAGTTCAAGCGCGCCGGAGTGCCCTTCATTTTCGATGTTGGGCAAGGCCTTCCGATGTTCGACGGTCCTGAACTGAGGCGGTTTATCGACCTCGCGGACTGGGTTGTGGTGAACGATTACGAAGGCCAATTGCTCGAAGAGAGGACGGGCCTCGATGCGCAGGGAATTTCGAGCCACTGCCGTGCCTATATCGTGACGAAGGGTGCCCAGGGTTCGGTTGTCTATGCCGAAGGCCAGGTTCATGAAATACCTGTCGTCACTCCGGAGCGTATTTCGGATCCCACTGGCTGCGGCGATGCTTACCGTGCAGGACTCATCTTCGGAATTACACGCGGTCTTGACTGGCCGACGACGGCGCGGGTCGCATCCTTGATCGGAGCGATCAAGATCGCCCACCATGGAACCCAGAACCACCGGTTTACGCTGGACGAGTTGAAAAGTCGCTTCGAGGTCACGTTCGGATACCGTTTCTGAGGTTGAAAAACGATGGGTCCGATGTTCCGAAGCCTGGTCTTTTCATCGTGCCTTGTGTTTGTTGGTGCTGCTACAGCCGCCAACAAGGAAGCTTCGTCAAGGGCGTCCCCACGAGCCGAAGAAGATAGAACTCTTCAGGAGGAACGCCCTGAATGGGCGGCGACACTGTCCCGCGTCGCTGACGGAGTTGTTGCCATAAAAATCGATTTGGCCCGTGCATTTGACACGGAATGGGTCGCCTCGGCTCAAGCGACCGGATTTGTGATCGATGCGGAGCAGGGGATCATCCTGACGAATCGGCACGTCGTGACTCCGGGGCCAGTCACTGCGGGCGCGGTGTTTATAAATCATGAGGAAGTGGAACTTACTCCGATCTATAGGGATCCGGTGCACGACTTCGGTTTCTATCGATACGATCCTAAAAAGCTGCGTTATATCCGACCTGAGGCGCTGCCGATGGCGCCGGAAGCTGCGAAGGTTGGCACTGAGATTCGTGTGGTGGGCAATGACGCTGGCGAGCAGTTATCGATTCTCGCGGGAACGTTGGCACGCTTGGATCGAGACGCGCCGGAATATGGTCCGGGAAAGTACAACGACTTCAACACGTTTTATTACCAGGCCGCCTCCGGCACTTCTGGGGGCTCCTCGGGGTCACCCGTGGTCGACGTTCGGGGTCGTGCGGTCGCGCTGAATGCAGGAGGCGCAAGCCATGCGGCATCGAGTTTCTATCTGCCGCTAGACCGGGTTGTACGGGCTTATCGGCTGCTCCGAGAGCATAAGCCGGTCACACGCGGGACACTCCAGACCGTATTTGTATATACGCCATATGATGAGTTGCGCCGCCTGGGCCTGAGTGATTCGGTCGAGGCAGAGGCTCGCCATGCGTTTCCCCGCCAGACCGGGATGTTGGTCGCGCGAGAGGTTCAACCCGGGTCTTCTGCGGATGGACAGCTTTCTCCTGGAGATATTCTCGTCAGAATCAACGGACGGATGGTGACCGAGTTTCTCTCCCTTGAGTCAATACTTGACGAGGCGGTGGATCAAACACTGGAACTTGAAGTCCAGCGTGGAGGTGAGAGGCTGGTTCGACAGATCAAGGTCGATGATCTGCACTCTCTCACCCCCGACGAGTTCATCACCTTCGGCGATGCCGTCCTGCACAGGCTGTCCTATCAGATGGCGCGACACCTCAATGTTCCTGTTAGGGGTATTTACGTCGCCAATCCCGGGTTCATATTGGGTGTTGCAGCGGTTCCCAAGGGCGCCGTGATCACATCCTTTGACGGCCACTCCGTGAGTACCCTGGACGAACTCGAGAAGGCTCTTGACGGGTTGGCACAGGGCGATCGAGCCACGGTCCGTTTCTTCACCGCCGACGACGCCCGATATTCCCAGCTCCGATCCGTCCGAATCGATCGTCGCTGGTTTCCAGCGGAACGGTGCAGGCGCGATGATTCCATGGGTCGATGGCCATGTCGTCCCCTGCAGCCTGGGCCTGTCGCGACGCCGCTGCAACCGGCAGAGACAACTTTTCCGACAATCGAAGAGGAGCGGGCCGATCGTATTTCGCCATCACTCGTGATGGTGAATTTCGACACTCCTTTCCGTATGTCGGGGATATCGGGCAACAGTTATCATGGCGCAGGTCTGGTGGTGGATGCGGGCGCCGGTCTTGTTGTGACCGATCGCGATACGGTGCCAATCAGTCTAGGAGAAGTTCGACTCACTTTCGGTGGTTCCGTTGAAATACCAGCGCAAGTTGTCTACGTCCATCCGCTGCACAATCTAGCCCTGTTGAAGTACGACCCGATGCTGCTGGGAAAGACGCCAGTCCGTAGCGCAGTTTTTTCAACAGAGCCTCTCCGTTCGGGAGAGGACATCTGGGTGGCGGGTCTCCGGTCTGACCAACGGCTGGCAGTGATGCAGACACGGGTCGCGTCGGTCGAACCGGCGGATTTTCCGCTCTCCAGAACGTTGGAGTTTCGCGATACCAACGTTGAGCTTGCCGTTTTGGTAAACCCGCCAACGGACTTTGATGGAGTTCTGCTCGACCACAAGGGACTGGTCAAGGGATTGTGGTCTACTTTCGTGATCGACAGCGGACGTGGTCCTCAACAACAGACCTTCGGTATGCCCGCCCGATTGGTACTGGAATTGATGGAAAATTTCCGCTCTGGAAGGCCGTTGCGATCGATTGAGGCGGAGCTTGAGCCCGTCCCCCTGTCGTTTGCGCGCAAGCTTGGCTTGGGGAATGCTTGGATTAATCGACTATCGGCGAAGGATTCCTATCGTCAAGTCATGGCGGTGGTCAGGACGGTGGCTGGAACTCCTTCGGCATTGGTTCTGCAAGCGGCAGACCTGTTGCTCGCTGTCGATGGGAAGGCCATCAGAGACTTTAAGGATATTGAAGTGGCCTCTCGTCAGGAATCGCTTCGCCTCACGTTGCTCCGCAACGGCCATGAAATGGAAGTTGTATTGAAGACCACTCCGGTGAGCGGGTCGGATCTCGACAGGGTGGTTCTGTGGTCTGGCGCTGTGCTGCAGGCTCCCCATCGAGCCGTGGCCGCGCAACGCGGCATCGTTTCGGAAGGGGTTTTGGTCTCCTATTTCAATTATGGGTCACCCGCTTCGCGCTATGGCTTGCTCGGTGGGCTGAGAATCCTTGAGGTTGACGGCAGGGCGACACCTGACTTGTCCACGTTCCTCATTGCGGTTCACGAACGCGGCGCGGGCTCTTCCGTGCGATTGAAGGTGCGTTACTGGAACGATCAAACTGAAGTCATTACGGTAAAGCCCGATCTTGATTACTGGCCGACCGTTGATTTTCACAAGGTTGACGGTGTCTGGATGCGTCAGGTCGTCGACTAGCATGAAGACGGGAAGTCTATTCGGATGAATGACCAGATAGACCTGTTCGGATTGCAGGAGTCCGAACGGGATCAGGTCGGGCTAGCGGAAGCCGCGCTTGTTCATAGGGAAGTTTCTGCGCAACTTCCGTTCTGCGTACGATTCGGGACCTCAAGTTGGACATTCCCCGGATGGCGAAATCTCGTCTACCAACGTGCAGCTTCCGAGCAGGTGCTCGCGCGCTATGGTTTGGCAAGTTATGCCGAGCATCCCTTGCTGCGGAGTGTTGGCCTCGATAGGACTTATTATTCGCCCATGGGGCAAGGCGAATTCGCGCGTCTGGCCGCTCAGGTGCCTGAGGATTTCAGATTTCTCGTCGAGGCCCACTCCGTTCTGACGACCCCCGCAGGTAGCGCGAGCAAGCGTCCTACGGATGGCAATCTGCCTGACCATTATCTGGACCCGTGCTATGCGCGCGAGCATGTCATCGAGCCTGCGGTGGAGGGGTTGGGCAAGCAATTGGGACCCATTCTGTTTCAGTTTCCCCCACTCGGTGTGGTTCACTTTCGAGACCCGGGCCGATTTTGCGATAGTCTTTCATCGTTTCTCGAAGCCCTGCCGCGCGGACCTGCCTATTCGGTCGAATTGAGGAATAAGGAGTTCCTTTGCAGGGAATACGCGCGGTTGCTGGCGCGTGTGGGCGCAAGTCACTGCTTCAATATCCACCCCCAGATGCCGGATGTGCTAAAGCAAGCGGAAATTCTGGGTGACGAGGTGTGGTCTGGGCGGTCTGTTGTCGTTCGATGGGTATTGCACCCCGGATCGGAGTATGAAATTGCCCGTAAGCGCTATTTTCCCTTCGACCGTCTGATAGATCCGGATCTGCGAAGTCGGCTGTCGCTGGTAGAGTTGGTGACCAAAATTCTCACGCAAGCTCGCGATGTGGTTGTCATAGCCAATAACAAGGCCGAGGGATCGGCTCCACAGACAATCGTGAAACTCGCTGAGGAATGCGTGCGACACTGGCATGCGACAACATCTGGGGAGGAAGGCAGTTGAATCAGAAGGGTGATATCGAGCTTGCCTGTCGTTTGCTGAAAGCCGGCGAACTGGTCGCCTTTCCTACCGAGACCGTCTATGGCCTTGGCGCGGATGCTTCATCAGAGCAAGCCATTTCCCGCATCTATGCCTTGAAGGGCAGGCCCTCCGATCACCCCGTAATAGTGCATCTGGCCAATGCCAGCGACATGATCCATTGGGCTCGCGACATTCCCCCGTCGGCGTGGGCGCTAGCCGACGCATTCTGGCCGGGTCCTTTGACGCTTATCCTGCCGCGGGGAAGCAGGGTCCCGCTCGCGGTAACCGGTGGACAGGACAGTGTTGGCATCAGGGTGCCGGCCCATCCCGTTGCGCGCCAATTGCTGCAGACGTTCGGGGGAGGGATCGCTGCGCCCTCGGCAAATCGGTACGGGCGGGTCAGTCCCACATGCGCAGATCACGTTCGAGAGGAATTTGGTCCAAACGCGCCGTTTATATTGGACGGAGGCGATTGCGAGGTGGGCCTTGAGTCAACCATTGTGAGCCTCGCGGGTCCTCCGGTCTTGCTGCGTCCCGGCGGCATCAGCCGCGCGCAGATCGAGAGCGTCATTGGGCCGCTTGCCGGGGCTTCCCCGGGGAACAACCCTCGGGCGCCCGGTACTACGGAGTCGCATTACGCACCCCATACACCCGTCCGTCTGGTAGCGGCCGCCGTCCTTTATGCGCGCATCAATCCCGATGCGGCGGTGCTGGCATTTGGACCGCCACTGACCGGGCATGCCGGGCCGTGGCGAGTCGTGTCCACTGACCCGGTCAGATACGGGCACGACTTGTACGCTCTCATGCGCCTGCTTGACCACGCGGGCGCGCCGGAAATCGTCATAGAAGAGCCACCCGACGAGCCGGAATGGGAGGCAGCCCGAGATCGACTTAAACGTTCTGCAGCCGCATACACAGGCTCCGAATTGCCCTAGAATTCGCGCCGCAATGCCCGGCGGGAGAGGCCCAATGCCTGATAAAAACGCGGATGTGATCCATCCTGAGTTGAAATTTCCTTACGACCGCCATGCCTTGGAGGCCCTCATGGCTCGGCATGGATCGCCCCTTGTCATGGTCGATTGTGACGTTATCAGAAGCCAGTACCGTGCCCTCTCGGACGCGCTCCCAGGCGTCGATCTCCACTATGCATTGAAACCGCTGCCGGAACGATCGGTGGTGGAAACCCTCAAGGAAATGGGTGGTTTCTTTGATCTGGCCACCAACGGAGAGGTGGATCTGGTGCGAAGATGCGGTGTCGACCCGCGTCGATGCATCCATACGCACCCGATCAAACGGGACGCCGATATCCGCGAGGCCATCCGTTTCGGCGTGCGAACCTTCGTTGTCGACAATCCGGACGAAAAGGGTAAGTTTGTACGTCACCGGCAGCGCTCGGAGGTGCTTCTGAGGGTAGCGTTTCGCAACTCGGCTGCCGCCGCCGACCTTTCCCGAAAATTCGGTTGTGACCCGGAATCCGTTCCTGCCCTGCTGGACCTGGCGCGCCGTCTTGGCGTCAAAGTCATCGGTCTCTCGTTCCATGTAGGCTCGCAGACCCCAACCCCGGACATGCACGTGCATGCCATTGAAGAATGCGGCCGTCTCATAGCAGCCGCTCGTGCGGACGGACACCCCCTATCGGCGCTCGATATCGGCGGCGGATTTCCGATCTCCTACCAGGCTGCTCAAATTCCCATCGCCGATTTCTGCGAGCCGATTCGTATTGCGCTTGGACGGCTTCCGTCTGGGCTTAGGCTTCTGGCGGAACCCGGACGTTTCATCGTGGGCCCCGCCGGCACCGGACTGTCTACCGTTGTAGGCCGCGCCTTGAGGGAGGGCCGCTGGTGGTTCTACCTGGATGATGGCCTGTACGGATCGTTCAACGGCCAATTGCATGACCATGCCACCTATGTGATTCGTCCTTTGCGTGATGATGGCTCGAGGGTGAAGGCCGTGCTGGCGGGACCTACGTGTGACAGTATTGATGTCGTACGCGAGGACATCGAATTGCCACTACTCGAAATCGGCGATGTCGTCATAGGAGAGTCGATGGGAGCCTATACATCGGCCAGTTCCTCGGATTTCAATTTTGTCCGTCGTGCCAAGGTCATCGCAGTCAATTCACGGAATGGTAGGGGTGAGAGTGCTTGAACCCACCCTCCGAGTCCTGAAATTCGGGCTGCTGAGCATGCTGCTGACCGTACTCGCCGGATGTAGCCGCCCGCCGCCCGAGACCCAGGGCGCCAAGCTCTATGCCAGCCTCTGCGCCTCGTGTCATCAGAGCGATGGTTCGGGCGCTAAAGGCCTCTATCCATCACTTTCCCGGACGCCCGTTCCTACAGGCGACGGCTCCGTCATGGCGGCGTGGGTTCTTTTCGGTGTGCGACCACCGGCCCTGCCTCGTGGCGCCTATGCAGGCGTCATGCCCCAATTCAACTTCCTGTCAGATGCAGATGCGGCGGCTGTGCTTAATTTTGTGAGAAGTTCCTTCTCAAATACCGCAACGCCGGTAACTCCCGAGGAGCTGGCAGCGGTCAGGACCCGGTACGGTTCGCCATGAATGTCCCTCCGGTGCTATTGCGAACTACCATTTTGCTTGTGATGTCCAATGTGTTCATGACCATTGCCTGGTATGGGCATCTCAGGGCCCTCAAGGACCGCGCCTGGTGGTATGCCGCGCTTGTCTCATGGGGTATCGCGCTATTCGAGTACCTGCTCCAAGTGCCGGCAAACAGAATCGGCAGTGAGTCACTGACGGTGCCGCAACTCAAGATCCTGCAGGAAGTGATCACTTTGTCGGTTTTTGTTCCCTTCGCTTATTTCTACCTGAAGCAGGAGTTCAGATTGGACTATCTTTGGGCATCATTGTGCATGCTCGGCGGGGTCTATTTCATCTTCCGAGGTGCAGCATGACTACCGCTATTCACCGGCGAGTCGCCACGCTGCGATCCGGTTCGGACCCTACCTGCATAGGACGGGTTCCTAGTGGCTGGTGGGTTCTTGGAGATCCCCAAGTCATTTATGGGTACAGCCTGTTGCTCCCGGATCCGGTCGTACCGGATCTGAACGCATTTCCTGCCGCGCAGCGCAATCAATTTCTTGCCGATATGGCTGAATGCGGTGACATCCTGAAGCACGAGATTGGTGCAGTGAGAATCAATTACGCGATGTTTGGCAATGTTGAGCCTGCTTTGCACGCGCATCTTTTCCCGCGTCGGCTAGACGAGCCGGCAGGGCAATTAACGGCTCAGCCATGGGCGCTTGACTGGAATGCTGCGCCCCGCTTTGAACTGGCATTGCATGGTGACCTTGTAGGCCGACTGCGGCAGCGTCTTCGCGCTGGTGCTTTTCCTGAAGTCATTCCTCAGGAAGGATAATTCCGTCTCGTAGATGGCGAACAAGTTCGCCGAAGTCCGTTACCACAGATTCCAGTTCAAAGCCTCTGAAAAGATACGCTACGCCCTGCGAGGCGGATTCCATCTCTCGCGCATGGAGGGGTAATTCCGCCGCCTTGTCTGGCCAGACAAAAACAAGTCGCTGTGGTGCGTACAACCGGGCAAGTTCACGCTGCCACAGGGACGTCACATCATCGGGTCCGCGAAGAATCACGATCGTAGTCGGATTCAGGAGTTCATCCAGTGCCTCCAGCAGCGCCAAATGCTGCAAGGGGTCGGCTTGCACGAGTGGTGCCGCTGAGTTCAGTGCCCTTGTGGCCGTTGCGATGGCGGACCGGTCGCCTGTCAGGAATCCCCAGCGGAGAAGCGCCAGCGCCGCCATGCCAGCGCCACTCGGGAGACCCTCGTCCGCATGCCAACGCGCTCTCCAGATGAGTTCTGGTCCATCTCTCTCGCTGCTCCAGAGCCCTCCGGTGGCCGGATCCGAATACTGTTTTACGATGCGTTGCGCGAGGGCTCGCGCCTTGATGAAGGCTTCTGTTGTCCATTCACACTGGAGAACCTCGAGGCTTGCAAGGAGGAGCGCCGCAACGTCGTCCAGGACGACGCCTTCCTGACTGTCGCTCAGCTGAGCGGAAATTCGCGTGAAAGCATCCGACGCCGCCCGCACATAACCTTGTTCGTCAAATATCCGTCCGGCGACAGCGAGTCCGCGGATCGCGAAGGCGTTGTACAGAACACGTGTCCGCTCGTCGACCTGGATTCCGGGGCGTTGGGCACGATGGCGACGTAGTCTTGCCAGACTCTGTTCTACTAGGTTACGCGCATCGTCAACCGTTTCGCCGGCCTCTCGTGCCACCGCGTCCCACGGCTTTCGGGGGTATAGAAGGAGAGAACCTTCTTCCAGATCTTTGGATTCGTTCGGTCCAAAGCGCGACAGGGTTACGGTCCATTCGCGCTCCGACAAGACCTCCCTCAGTGTGGCGTGAGTCCAGAGATAATAGGGCTCTGGAGGCAGTGAAAGGACAGGGGAAATGCCACTGTGAAACGATCCGGTAGCCGATTTCAATTCGGTGACCAGCCAATTTGCGGTTGACTTCGCCGTTTGCGCGAACAACTGCTCCCCGGTTGCCGCTGCCGCCTGCGCGTAGATCTCAATCAGCAGACCGTTGATGCCGAGCGGCTTGTCAAAATTCGGCACACGCCAGGCAGGGTCGATGCAATGACTGAAGAATCCTCCGGCGACGGTATCCTGCAGTCCGGACTCCGCCATTCGGGTTAGCGTGAGCGCTGCCATGTACAGCGCCTTCAGGTCGGGCGTTTCCTCAAGTTGGCTGGCTGCCCAGTGTCGCAATAGCCGTGCGATTTCCAGAACCTGCGGCTGTTTCGGTGCGCCGCCAAATCCCCCATTGGAGACGTCAAAGGAGGCCTCGAGAAGGGCTCTCGCAGTCTCTAGCATGCGACTCGAGACCGGCCCAGTGTCCTGTAGCGGTGATGCCAGTTGCGCAAACTGAGATTTCAGAAATTGACTCTGGCTCTGAATGGTTGCTCGGTCCGTGCGAAAGTAGGGATGTATCCGCAGGACGACTTCCCCGAATCCCGGAAATTCTCCGTTGGAGTCTGGCGGGAAATACGTGCCGCCAAAGAATGGCATCCTGTCGTCTGGGCTGAGGAACAGGATCAACGGCCATCCACCGCGCTCTTGTGTGAGCAGCTGGAGCGCGGTCTGGTAGACGCGATCCAGATCAGGGCGGTCGTCCCGGTTGATCCGGATGCAAACATAGAACTGATTGAGTGTGCTCGCGATCTTCGGGTTGGAAAAGGATTCCTTTTCCATCAAGTGGCATGCGCGCGAGCCGGTCTTTTCGATATACAGCAGTACCGGACAATCCTTTTGGACGGCCCGCTCAAAGGCATCGCTTCCCCAGGGGTGCCAAACGATGCCGCCAGCCTCGACCGGCGCAATGCCGGCGTTCGGGAGCTCGCTTGCGTCGCGTGGGGGAGAATCGGACATGTTGAAGGCAGGGACGCGCGGACGCGCGAGGCAGTGGGATACAATGCCGCACTATACCAATCCATGCGGCGTCTGCCGCGAGCTGACGCTCATGAATGACTTTCCCGACATTGAATCGGCCGATGCTCGCGTCCCCGATGCGCATCTCCCGGTGGTACGACTCAAAAAAAACGAGGACCGCCGACTGTCGGCGGGTCATCTGTGGGTCTACAGCAACGAGATCGATGTCCACGCGTCGCCGCTGACCACCTACCAGATTGGAGCGCTGGTGCAGGTGCGCTCCGATCGGGACCGTTTCATCGGTTACGGGTATATCAATCCTCATTCGTTGATCTGTGTGCGTCTGTTGGGGCGTGACCGTCATTTCCTGCCGGGTCCCTCCCTGATTGTCCACCGCCTCCGCATTGCCCTTGGATTGCGTGAACGGTTCTACGACGCGCCGTTTTATCGACTGGTCCACGGTGAGGCGGATGGCTTGCCCGGGCTCGTCGTGGATCGTTTCGGGGACCTTCTGGTCGTCCAGATCGGCACTGCCGGCATGGAGGCGATGAAAGGCGATATTGTGGATGCCCTGCGCAAAGTTGTCAGGGCCGGGAATATCGTGTTCAAGAACGACTCCGGGGCCCGGAGCGTCGAAAATCTGCCGATGTATGTCGAGGCTGCGCTGGGTGTACTTCCCTCCGTCGTTCGGGTCGTTGAACGCGGCGCAACTTTTGAGGCTCCCTTGGAGGAAGGGCAAAAGACCGGTTGGTTCTATGACCAGGTGGCCAATCGGCGGCAGTTTTTGCCCCTGATCAAGGGTTCAAAGCGGGTGCTGGATGTTTTCAGTTACGTCGGCGCTTGGGCGGTACCTGCGGCGCTGGATGGCGCCGAGGTGACGTGTGTGGACGCCTCGCAGGCTGCTTTGGATGCGGCGCAAGCGAACGGCGTTGCAAATGGCGTTCGTGTCGATGCCCTTCGGGGAGATGCCTTTGAAGTGCTCGAGTCTCTGGTGGCTGCGGGGGAACGCTTTGATGCGGTCGTTGTGGATCCGCCGGCTTTCATCAAGCGGCGCAAGGATGCAGCGAAGGGTGAGGGAGCCTACAAGCGGGTGAACCAATTGGCCATGCAGTTGCTGAATCGGGATGGCCTGCTCGCGAGTTTCTCGTGCTCCTATCATCTCCCTGCGGACAAACTGGTCGAGGCGGTGCAGCGTGGTGCGAGGCATCTGGGGCGATTTGCACAGATTGTGGCTACCGGAACGCAGGCGCCAGATCATCCCGTTCACCCGGCCATTCCGGAAACGCATTATCTCAAGGCTATGCTTTCCCGCGTCACCCACGATTGAAGATGATGGATCCCGGCGTCGCGCTACGAGCTGTCCTGAAATCCTGTGTATTGCCCCCCGTCGGTCCGCTCTGGGCGATCGCGGTGGGCTTTGGGCTGTATCGCGGCGGCCGCGCCTGGGGGCGTTTTGCCATATACGGTGGGGTGTTGGTGCTGCTTGCCCTGTCTTTGCCTGTCGTTGCTGACCGGCTGACCCTGTTGGCCTCAACCATGCCGGCTGGCCCCGTTGCACAGTCCCATCCGCAAGCCATCGTCATCCTGTCTGGCGGCTTGCGGACCAACAGCTCCCGGCCCTCCGGAGCCGAGGTTCGTGCCGTCACGCTCGCGCGCCTTGCCGAAGGGGCGCGCCTCGCGCGGCAATACCGGCTGCCGATTCTGGTGTCCGGCGGTGCGGTAGAGGCTGGCCCCGCGGACGCGGTGATCATGGCGGAATCGCTGCGCGAAAATTTTGGACTCATGGCCGAATTTGTCGAGGATCGTTCCCTGAATACCCACGAGAATGCGGTGGAATCTGCGCGTATTCTCAAGGCTGCAGGGATCCATCAGGTCATGTTGGTCACCAGCACTGTTCACTTGCCGAGAGCGAGATCCGAGTTTGTCGCTGCGGGGCTTGCCGTCGATCCGGCACCCGCAGGAGGACTTCGGGGACCACCTCACGGTCTCATGGCTTGGATACCCCAACCCTGGGCTTTGGAGTCAAGTCATGCTGCCCTCTACGAGTTTCTGGGCCGTCTGGCTATGGGCGCTGCGGACAAGCAGTAAACATGCGGTCTAAACCCAAGTTTAGTTACACTATCGATCCATGATCCCCTATCCCCATATTGATCCTGTCCTTGTGGCTCTGGGTCCCCTCAAGGTGCGTTGGTACGGGATTGCCTACGTGATGGGATTTCTCGCGGCCTGGTGGCTGGCCAAACGACGCGCAATGCGTCCGGGGTCCACCTGGACTGCCGCTGACGTAGAGGATCTGATTTTCTTTGCGGTTTTTGGTGTTGTCCTGGGCGGACGATTGGGCTATCTCCTCTTTTACGGCCAGGAACAACTCAGCCATGACCCTTCCTACTGGTACAAGGTTTGGGAAGGAGGCATGAGTTTTCACGGTGGGCTCATCGGCGTCCTTACGGCGCTGTGTATCTATGCCTACCGGCGGGGCCGTCGGATTGGTGACGTATTCGACTTCGTGGCGCCGATTCCAGGGATTGGCATCCTTTTTGGCCGCATTGCGAATTTCATCAATGGCGAATTGTGGGGCAGGCCGACGGATTTGCCCTGGGGGGTTGCCGTCCCGACGCAAGACGGTGTCGTTGTGCTGCACGCATCACAGCTATACGAGGGTCTGCTGGAAGGCTTGCTGACCTTTGTAGTCCTGTGGGTGTTCACTGCGCGTCCGCGTCCGCGTTGGGCTCCTGCCGGGCTGTTTCTGTCGCTTTACGCCGTCTGCCGTATCCTTGTCGAATTCGTCCGCGTGCCTGACGCACAACTGGGCTATCTTGCAGGCGGCTGGCTTACGATGGGCATGGCCCTCTCGCTGCCGATGCTTGTCGCAGGCGGCACAATGATTGCGGTGGCTTACGTACGAAAGTTTCCAAGCGGCAATCTGACTGTCGGGACAGGTGGCTGACCGTGCGCCAGTATCTTGAGTTGCTGAGACACGTGCGCAACCACGGAGCTTGGAAGGATGACCGGACAGGTACGGGGACGGTGTCCGTGTTCGGCTGGCAGATGCGCTTTGACCTTCAGGAAGGCTTTCCGCTCGTCACAACAAAAAAACTGCATTTGCGCAGCATCGTCCATGAGCTTTTGTGGTTCTTGCGCGGTGAAACGAACGTGGAATCGTTGCGCAGGGTGGGCGTCAGCATCTGGGACGAGTGGGCGGACGCCGATGGAAATCTTGGCCCTGTCTACGGCAAGCAGTGGCGCGACTGGGTGGCCGCCGACGGGCGTCATATCGACCAGATGGCGCAGGTCATCGATGCGATCCGTCGTAACCCCGATTCGCGTCGATTGATTGTGAGTGCCTGGAATGTGGGCGAACTGGACCAGATGGCCTTGCAACCTTGCCACTCTTTCTTTCAGTTTTATGTGGCTGGGCGGCGACTGAGCTGCCAACTCTATCAGCGCAGCGCAGATCTCTTTCTGGGCGTGCCTTTCAATATTGCAAGTTATGCATTGCTGACCCACATGGTGGCACAGCAGTGTGATCTGACGCCAGGCGAATTCGTCTGGACAGGTGGAGACTGTCACATTTATTCCAATCATTTTGAGCAGGTTGACCTGCAATTGAGTCGCGAGCCAATGCCGTTGCCCACGCTGGCAATCCATCGGCGTCCACCGACACTTTTTGATTACGTTTATGAGGATTTCGAGATTCTGGGGTACCAGAGTCATCCTGCCATCAGGGCGCCTGTCGCCGTCTGAATGTTTCCACTGTCTGGTTCAAGAGGCTTCTTTGCATGAAGAGTTCCGATGCTTTGCCGCTTTATCGTGTACGTCGTTCGAAGATTCATGGGACTGGCGTATTTGCAGCCCGCGACATACGTAAGGGCGCGCGAATCTGTGAGTATCTCGGAGACCGGATTTCCCATGCCGAAGCAGACAGAAGGTACGAGGAGAAGGCAGACGATGACAATCACACTTTCCTGTTCACTGTCGATGAGAAGATTGTCATCGATGGTGGCGTAGGGGGTAATGATGCGCGGTACATCAATCATTCCTGCGATCCCAACTGTGAGACGGTCATTGATGATCGACGGGTCTTCGTGGAGGCAATCCGTGCCATTCCAAAAGGCACGGAACTTGGATACGACTACCTGATCGAACGTGATGATTCCGATCCGTCGGACATTGATGCGATATGGGCGTGCCGATGTGGCGCCAAGACGTGTCGCGGCACGATGCTGCTGCCACACAAAAAGCCCCGTACTTCGGCAAAAGAGTCAAAGAAATCGCGCAATAAAACCAGAACGAAGAAGACTGAGAAGGTCGGGAAGTCGAAGGCAGTGGCCAAGACGGCAGTCAGAAAATCGTCTGCGGTGGGCAAACGATCCAAAGGCAAGCGCTCCCGGGTCACTGCCAAGGGCAAGACCCGTTGACCCTGCGCGTGGGGCCGGCGGGCGCCTGAAGGCGTCAATCGGCCCGTAGGGCCTCGCCGGAAAGAAAGCCTGAAAGTGCGTGGTCCTCACACTGGGTCACGTTGAACCTCCACCATGGGCTTGCACGTCCATCGGCGCGGAAAGATTCCCCAGGAGCCAGCAAAACGCCGGCATCGACCCCTGCCTGCCAGATCTTTCCTGCGGGGAGTGCCGAGAGAATGCGTCCCCAGACGAACATGCCACCGACGGGTCGGTGGGACAGTTCAACCCCATGGGCCAAAAGCACGGCCTGGACCCGCGCCTGACTGGTACCGAGGCGCTCGCGCACGTCCCGAAGATGTCGTCGGTAGCGCGTTTGAGTGAGCGCGGCGTAGGCAATCCGTTCCGACAATTCCGAAGAAGCCAACGCACTCAGGATCTTCAACCGCATGATTGACTGCAGGGTTGCGGCGTTAGCAAGGAGGTAGCCGACCCTGAGCGTGGGGGCTATCGTCTTGGAGAGGCTGCTCACGTGTATGACGCGTCCGTCATTGTCGAAGGCAGCGATAGGGATGATCGGCGTCGGGGAAAGGTCGGCGAATATATCGTCTTCTATGATCGTAAAGTCGTGGGCCTTGGCGAGGTCTGCCAAACGATGCGCGATGGCAGCATGGGTCGAAGTGCCGGTCGGATTCTGCAGGGTCGTATTGGTGTAAAGAGCTTGAATCTTCGAGGTCGCGAGGATCTGTTCGAGGGCGCCGACGTCGGGGCCGGTCTCCAGACGAGATATCGAGAGAATCCTGACCCCACGCGCATGAAGCAGTTCCAGGATCGGAGGGTACGCGGGGTCTTCCACCACCGCTGTGTCACCGCTGTTCAGCAGCGCGCGCACAGCAAGGTCCAGACCCTGGCTGGCGCCTTGTGTGAGGACAATGTCAGAGGCTTGAGTTCGAACGCCACGGTCATTCAGTCGTTGAGCGAAATAGGCGCGCAGTGGCTCGAAGCCGTTGGGCGGGCCATACCCCTCCGTTTTTGTGGGTGATCGCGCTACGGTTCGCAGGGCTGCCGCCATCCCTTCCCGGTAATGCCAGTCATGGGGCAGCCAGCCTCCACCGGCGTCGACACGGATCCGGTCGCCTGGCGCCTCGATACGGCGCTCCCAAAGGGCATCCGCGGGGGCTGGCGTTTCGGCCGGTCCGTTGCGTACCCAGGCCGAGCGGACGAAATAGCCGCTGCCGGGCCGTGCTTCCACCCGGCCGATGGCGACCAGTCGCTGGTAGACCTCGGCTGCGGTATGCGGACTCACCCCATGCTGCCGGGCGAGGACTCGGACGGAGGGCAACTTCCGTCCCTCGACGAGCGCACCGGCGTCAATGCCTGCGAGGATGTCGGCCATCAGCCGATTGCGGTGGCCCCTCGATGCCCTTTTCAACTGTACTGCATTCATTTACAGTACAGTATACGGAATTACGGCTCTCTCCGCAGAATCATCGGCGTACGCTACTGGCCCGTTGATCCGCTGGTCGGCCAGACCCCTCTGAGCCCGCCGCCGGCATATCCATCAATCCGCTCCAGCGCGCCCAGGAGTCACCATGAACGCCACGACCCAACTGCACCCCGATCTGCAGAGCGACGCCTTGCGCGCTTGGTGGATGCCTTTCACGCATAACCGTTATTTCAAGGCAGCACCCCGGATGATCAAGTCTGCCAAAGGGGCCTATTTCACGCTGGAGGACGGGCGTCGGGTGTTCGACTGCCTGTCCGGTCTGTGGTGCTCGCCCCTCGGTCACTCCCACCCCCGCATCGTCGAGGCCATCACTCGTCAGGTGCAAACGCTCGATTTCGCGCCGAGTTTTCAGATGGGTCATCAGGCCGCTTTTGATCTGGCGACGCGTATCACCCGGTTGGCAGGACGTCCGATGGACCGGGTGTTCTTCGTCAACTCCGGCTCCGAAGCCGTCGATACTGCCTTGAAGATGGCGGTCGCCTATCACCGTGCCCGTGGAGACGCCGCGCGCACACGCATCATCGGCCGGGAGCGTGGCTACCATGGGGTCGGTATGGGCGGCATATCCGTCGGCGGCATTGCTCCGAACCGCAAGATGTTCCATCCCCTGATGGTGCCCGGCGTGGATCACTTGCCGCATACCTACAATCCCTCGCAGATGGCATTCAGCGTCGGCCAGCCCGAGTGGGGCGCCCATCTTGCTGACGAATTGGAGCGGATCGTCGCCCTACATGACGCGTCGACCATTGCTGCGGTGATCGTAGAACCGATGCAGGGCTCGACTGGCGTGATTGTTCCGCCCAAGGGCTATCTGCAGAAGCTTCGAGACATTTGCACGAAGCACGGCATTCTGCTGATTTTTGACGAGGTCATCACCGGCTTCGGTCGATTGGGTACCCCGTTCGGAGCCGATTTCTTTGGCGTTCAGCCCGATCTCACGACTTTCGCCAAAGCGGTTAACAACGCCGCCGTGCCACTCGGGGGTGTTATTGCACGTGATGCGATCTATGAAACCTTCATGACCGGTCCCGCGCACATGATCGAATTCTTCCACGGCTATACCTATTCGGCTCACCCACTGGCGGTTGCTGCCGGCAATGCTGCACTGGACGTGCTGGCCGAGGAAAACCTGATCAAGAAGGCTGCCGGACTTGCGCCGGTCCTCGAGAAGGCGGTCCATTCCTTGCGTGGCGAGCCCCACGTCATCGACGTGCGCAACATCGGGCTTGCCGCGGCGATTGAACTTTCGCCCACCGCGGGCGCGCCTGGCATGAAGGCCATCAAGGTTTTCGAAGCCGCCCTGAACGAGGGGCAACTGCTGCGCTTTACGGGCGACATTCTTGCCGTCGCTCCGCCGTTCATCAGCACCGCCGCCGAGGTCGAGGAGATGATTGAGGGTGTCCGCCGCGCGTTGCGATCTGTCGCGGCCTGAGATCAAGGAGTACAGCATGAGCATTGAAAACTACGACGCCCCTGCGATTGTCGGGCACTTCATCGGCGGCAAGGTCGTGAGTGGCCTGCGTGAACGTCACAGTCCTGTCTACAATCCAACCTTGGGAAAGGTCGTGCGATCCGTGTCGCTCGCCGAGCGCAGTGAAATCGATGAGGCGGTGGCCATTGCCGCCGCTGCGCAGAAAAAGTGGGGCCGCACACCTGCACTGACACGAGCGCGGGTCATGTTCCGGTTCAAGGAGCTGCTCGTTCAAAATGCCAAACTGCTCGCTCGCGTGCTGTCGGAAGAGCATGGCAAGACGCTCGCCGACGCCGAGGGAGAAGTGACCCGTGGCATGGAAGTCGTCGAATTCGCGTGCGGCGCTCCCCACCTGCTCAAAGGGGAGTTCAGTGAGAGCGTCGGGACAGGCGTGGACAGTTTCGCGTTGCGCCAGCCGCTGGGCGTTGTTGCAGGCATCACCCCCTTCAATTTCCCGGCGATGGTGCCGATGTGGATGTTCCCGGTTGCCCTCGTGTGCGGCAATGCCTTCATCCTGAAGCCGTCGGAACGTGACCCCTCCGTCTCCCTCCTCATTGCAGACCTTCTGAAGCAGGCGGGCCTCCCGGATGGTGTATTCAATGTGATTCAAGGTGACAAGCAGGCGGTTGACGCCATTCTCGAGCACCCCGGCATCGCCGCGGTCAGCTTCGTTGGATCAACTCCGATCGCACGTTACATCCAGCAGCAGGGTGTTCTGCATGGGAAGCGGGTGCAGGCCTTGGGCGGCGCAAAGAATCACGCCATCATCATGCCCGATGCCGATATCGATGGAGCGACCGAGGCGATCGTAGGAGCAGCCTACGGTTCGGCCGGCGAGCGTTGCATGGCCATTTCCGTGGTGGTGGCCGTGGGTGATGCAACGGCCGATGCGTTGGTTGAGCGCCTTACCAAGCGCATCGGGTCACTCAAGGTTGGCGCCTCTGATGACGCTGCTGCGGACATGGGTCCTCTGGTCACGAGCCTCGCGAAGGACAGAGTCACCGGTTACATCGACGCCGGTGAGGCCGACGGCGCCAAATTGGTGGTGGACGGGCGCGAT
>CAXBRZ010000018.1:0-18107 GCA_963978075.1 uncultured bacterium
AATCCGGTGTCCTCCAGGCAACGTGCCGCTGCCGACTCCTCCAGCGGAATCGGCAGGCCCAGGGATTCGAGAAGGTCGGCACTGCCGGAACGGCTCGAAATGGACCGATTGCCGTGCTTGACCACCCTTGCGCCTGCGGCGACCGCAAGCAAGGCCGCGCCGGTGGACACGTTGAAGGTGTGCGAGCCATCTCCTCCTGTGCCGACGATATCCAGCGTGGGGCCGACGTTGGGCAGCACCGGTCGACGTGCAAGCGCACGCAGGGCGCGCGCAAATCCCCGCACCTCTTCGGCCGTCTCGCCGCGACAGCGCAAGGCGGCAAGACAGGCGCCCGCCACGGCAGGGGACACGTCGGGCTCGGTCAACGCTTCGAGCAGCCGGTAGGCCTCGGTCTCACTGAGCGCCTGCCCCGTCACAAGACGCTCGAGCAGCGGCTTCATGCCCTCACTCATGCGCGTCGCCCGCCGCTCTGACGCAGAAAATTGGCCAGCATGGCCGGGCCTCGCGGCGTCAGTACGCTCTCGGGATGAAATTGCACACCTTCGATCATGAGGTCGCGATGCCGCAGGCCCATGATTTCGCCCTCGGCCGTGCGTGCGGTGACGAGGAGTTCTGCAGGCATGGCCGATGGCTGCGCCACCAGCGAGTGATAACGGCCCACTTCAACCGGGGACTCGATGCCTGCAAACACACCCGCGCCGTCGTGCTCAATCAGGGAGGTCTTGCCATGCATCAGCCTATGGTTGCGCACCACCCGGCCGCCGAAGGCTTCGGTGATCGACTGATGCCCGAGGCAGACGCCCAGTACCGGAATCCGGCCGCCAAAGTGACGGATCATGGTCATGGAAACACCCGCATCCTGCGGTGTGCCGGGCCCGGGGGAAATGCACAAATGGGTGGGCGCCAAGGCGTCGGCGGCATCCGGCGTGATCTCGTCGTTGCGATACACCATCACCTCTGCGCCGATGACGAGAAACGCCTGCACAAGGTTGTAGGTGAACGAATCGTAGTTATCCACCAGCAAAAGTCGTGGTGCGTTCATCACAGGCCCTCCTTCGCCATTTCAAGGGCGCGCCGCAGAACTGCGCTCTTGGCGAGGACTTCCTCGTACTCCGCCTGCGGAACACTGTCGGCCACCACGCCGGCACCCGCCTGATAACGGTATTCGCCGTCATGAAACATGAGACTTCTGATGGTGATGGCCTGGTCCATGTCGCCGCCGTGCCCGAAATAGCCGTAGGTTCCGCCGTACAGTCCGCGCCGCACCGGTTCCAGGTCCTCGATGATCTCCATCGCACGCACCTTCGGCGCGCCGACAAGCGTTCCTGCCGGAAAGGTCGCGGCATACAGGTCGAATGCATCGCGTCCAAGCGCCAGTTGCCCGCGCACTCCCGAGACGATGTGCATCACGTGGCTGTAGCGCTCGATGACGCGATAGGGCTCCACATGAACGCTGCCCGCGGTCGCCACCCGCCCAAGATCGTTGCGCGCCAGATCCACCAGCATCACGTGCTCGGCATTCTCCTTGGCGTCCGCGAGCAGTTCCTGCTCGAGCGCCAGATCCTCGGCCATGTCCGCACCACGCCGGCGGGTGCCGGCGATCGGGCGTAGTTCTGCCTGCCCTTCATGCAGGCGGACCAGGGCTTCGGGCGAGGAACCGACCAACGTCCGGTCGCCGAGGTCGCAATAGATCATGTAGGGCGAAGGATTGAGCAACCGCAGCGCGCGATAGGCCTCGAAGGGATCGATCTCGCAGGGGCCACGGAACTGCGACGACAGGACGAGTTGGTACACGTCGCCGGCCGCGATGTGTTCCTGCACCCGCCGCACGCGCTCGACATACGCCTCTTGCGAGAGGCTCGCGGTCGGAGGCCCGAGGCAGGCGGGCGGGCGGCCAATGTTGAGGCCACCGTGCAGCGCGCGGATGATCTCCCGCCGCAGCGCCTGCCGCTCGGCCTCAGGACCCGCGTGCAGCAAGGCGATTCCACGGGTGACGTGATCAAAAATGAGGAAGGAGCACGGCGCGAGATAACAGGCCTCCGGCATCCCGGGCTCCACCGCAAGACGGGTCGGCACGCGCTCGAACCAGCGCACGAGGTCGTAGGCCGACGCGCCCACGAGGCCGCCTGCCAGCGGAAGTCCTGGAATAGCCGGCTGCGGACGAGGGGCCCGCGCCAGCGCCGCGCGCAACGCCTCAAGCAGGGCGGCACCGTTGGCCGGGCGCGGCGAGAGTTCGGTGCGGCCACCGGCGGGGCGCACCTTGAGGCCCTGCTCGTCCAGACGGATTTCGAGCGCGTCGCCAAAGCCAATGAAGGAGTAGCGGGCCACGCGCTCGCCCCCTTCCACACTCTCCAGCAGGAAGCGCGGCTTGAAGGGCCTCAGTTTCAGGAAGGCCGACACCGGCGTGTCCAGATCGGCGGCAATGTCAAACGGGGGATGCATGGGCTCCTCGTCAGGGGCGCCGGGGAGCAGGCATGAAAAAACCCATCCCCGGCGGTGTCGGAGATGGGTTTGCGTGTCTTGACCGGTCTAAATCAGTTCAGGTCCTTGCGCGCTCCCACTCCGTGGCAGTGCGCCACCACCAACCGGTGGTCCGGTGGCTACGCAGGATCAGGTCGTTACGCTCGGTCTTCATGAGGGGGAGTATGGACCGGCTAGCGAAAATTGGTCAAGCAAAGCGCCGGGCGGGTACGATGCCGGGGACTTTAAACCATGTCCGCTTGCGCCTGATGCCCCGACTTCCCGCCCGTCTGTATGGCCCGCGCTATTGGCCCACCTGGCTCGGGCTGGCCCTTGTACGTCTGGCGGCCTCCCTGCCGCTCGGCGCCATGCTGGTCGCCGGACGATGGCTTGGGACCCTCGCAAGACGCTTGCCACTGCCCTACCGCCACGTCGCAAGGTGCAACATTGCGATGTGTTTTCCGTCGCTTACGGACACCGAACGCGCCACTTTGCTAAAGCGGCATTTCGAGGCCCTTGGAATCGGCGTGCTTGAGTCCGCCCTCACCTGGTGGAGTTCGAACGAGAAACTCCTCGCCCATTCAAAAATCGTCGGCCTTGAGCACCTTGAAAAAGCCCTCGCCGCCGGCAAGGGCGTCATCCTGCTCACGGCACATTTTACGACCCTGCAGATTGGAGCGCGGATCCTGAATGCCCGCTACCCGATCAATGTCCTGTACCGTCCCACCAAGAACGAACTGATCGCGACGATTTCCGGCGCGAGTTTTGCCCGCTCGGCACGACGCGCCATCCTGCGTGATGACGTCCGCGCGATGATCGCGGCGCTCAAGCGCGGTGAGGTCGTCTGGTACGCCTCGGACCAGAGTTACCGCAACAAGGGGGCGGCCATGGTGCCGTTCTTCGGACACCCGGCAGCCACCAACGTTTTCACCTCGCGCCTTGCCGCGATGACCGGCGCGGCCGTCCTGTACTACGAGACCGAGCGACTGCCCGGCACCGCGGGTTGGCAAGCCACCGTGCATCCTCCCTACGAGGACTTCCCGAGCGACGACCCGGTCGCAGACACCGTGCGCTATCACGCCTCGATCGAAGAGCAGATCCGGCGCATGCCGGAGCAGTACTGGTGGATCCATCGCCGCTTCAAGGGTCTCTCGCCCGACTACGCCGACCCTTACGCCTAAGGCCGGGCTCCGCGGCGTGCAAGCCACCGCTGCGCACGCTCCCACCCCAGATCGGCAAGAACGCGCGCGCCGCGACCGAATTCATCGGCATCGGCACCTGCAGCCGTTCCCTGCAGTACACGCTTGCGGATGCCCTGCACGATCGCCGCCATGCGGAAAAAGTTGTAGATGAGGTAATAGTCCCAATGCTCACCGGCCTCATGTCCGCAACGCGCCTCATAGGCGCGCCGGTAATCCGCTTCGGCAGGAAGACCGGCCGGACACGGGACACCCGCGAGCCCCCGGTAGAGACCTGCCGGGAAGTGCCATACACAGCAGTGATAGGCAAAGTCGGCCAGAGGGGACCCCAGCGTCGACAATTCCCAGTCCAGCACCGCCACAACCCGCGGCTGGTGACGGTCGATGACGAGGTTGTCGAGTCGGAAATCCCCATGCACGAGGGTCGTGACGTCCTCATGCGGCAGCGCCGTCGGCAGCCACTCCATCAGGCGGTCCATCGAGTCGATCACATCCGTCTCGCTGGCGCGGTACTGGCGCGTCCAGCGGGCGATCTGCCGCGCAAGGTAGTCACCGGGTTTGCCGTAATCGGCGAGACCCAAGGTCTGCCACGGCACCGCGTGCAGTGCGGCCATCACACGGTTCATGTCATCGAAGAGCGCCGCGCGCTCAGCCGCTGCGATGTCCGCGAGCCGCGGATCCACAAACACCCGCCCGTCGACAAAGTCCATCAGGAAGAAGGCGCGCCCGATGACATCCTCGTCGGTGCACAGGTGCTGTACTTGCGGTACCGGCACATCGGTGCCGGCGAGCGCCGACAGCACCCGGTATTCGCGTTCGATCTGATGGGCAGACGGCAGCAACTGGGCGGCCGGCGCCGGTTTCGCGCGCAGGGCGTACACCCGGTGCGGGGTGTCCACCCGATACGTCGGGTTGGACTGGCCGCCGGGCAGCCGTCGCACCACCGGAGTCGACTCAAAACCCTCAACGCGATCGCGCAGATACGCCGCAAGGCGGGCGGCATCCGGCAATTCATGGACAGGATCAAGCATGGAACCGGCCGGACCTAGGGAAAGTTGCACCTATAATGCCCCAAGCGCTGGCAGTCCTCCTCCTTTGACAAGGCACCCTACGTGTCCTCCCGACGCCCCTGGCATGGCCCCATTCCCTCGACCACACCCGGCAAGAGTTTTGCGGGCGTGTTCGCTTATCTGCTGCGCGCGATCCGGCTTGCCTCTACCACCAATCCGCCACTGACCCTGACCCTCGCGGTACTGACCCTCCTGATCGGCACCCTGCCGGCGGCCATCGCATGGATCGGGGCCACGATCGTCGATGCGGTGGTCCTCGCAGCCAGCAACCATGACGCGGCCTCCGGCGCCGGGTACTTACCTGCGCTGAAGTGGGTGGCCATCGAAGGGATCGCAGTGGCACTGCTCGCGGCCGCGCAACGCGGCCAGTCAACCTGCCAGTCACTGCTGCGTGCGGAACTCGGGCAGCGCGTGAACGTCATGATCCTGGAAAAGGCGCTGACCCTTGAGCTCGCGCAGTTCGAGAACTCGGAGTTCTACGACAAGCTCACCCGGGCGCGGCGCGAGGCCTCGACGCGCCCGCTGTCGATGGTGATGCGTACGTTCACGCTGATCCAGAATGGCATCACACTCACCAGTTTCGCACTGCTCTTGCTGCGCTTCTCGGGCATCGCCGTGCTGCTGCTCCTCGCGGCCGGACTGCCCGTCTTTTTCGTCGAGGCGAAATTTTCCGGCGACGCGTTCCGGCTGTTTAGGTGGCGTTCCCCCGAGACGCGCCGGCAGTTGTACCTTGAATCCGCCCTGTCGAGCGATACCGCCGCGAAGGAGGTCAAGCTGTTCGCCCTGGGCACCTTGTTTCTAGAGCGATACCGGCAGATTTTCCAGGCGCTCTATCGCGAAGACCGAGCCCTGACGCTACGCCGGGACCTCTGGGGATTCGGACTTGGCCTGATCGCTACCATCACGCTGTACGCCGCGTACGGCTGGATCGCGATGAAGGCGATCGCCGGCGCCATCACGCTCGGTGCCATGACGATGTACCTGGCGCTCTTCCGGCAGGGGCAGACGGCCCTCTCGGCGGCGCTCGGCTCCATCGGTGGGCTCTACGAAGACAACCTGTACCTGTCGAATCTCTACGAATACCTCGACCAGCCGGTTCCGCCGCGCGAGGGACGCGCCGTGCAGGGCCCCGACCCCGCGGACGGCATCCGTTTCGACAATGTTTCCTTCTCCTATCCGGGTGCCGAGCGAGCGGCGCTGCACGAAGTGAGCCTGCACATACGGCCCGGCGAAAGTCTGGCGCTCGTCGGCGAGAACGGGTCGGGCAAGACCACCCTCGTCAAGCTCCTGACCCGCCTTTACCCGCCATCCTCCGGGCGCATCGTCTATGAGGGATTGGACCTCGCCGATTGGGACGAAGCGGCGCTGCACTCGCGCATCGGCGTCATCTTCCAGGACTTCACCCGCTACCAGTTGAAGGTCGGGGAGAACATTGGCGCCGGTGACGTCACGGCATTCGATGATCGCGACCGCTGGACCGAGGCGGCGGCCAAAGGACTGGCCGAGGGATTCATCGGGGACCTCCCGGGCGGCTACGACACCCAGCTCGGCAAGTGGTTTCAGGACGGCCGCGAGTTGTCCGGCGGTCAGTGGCAGAAAATTGCGCTTGCCCGTGCCTTCATGCGCACCGATGCCCGTGTTCTGGTCCTCGACGAGCCGACGGCCGCCATGGACGCGGCGGCGGAGGCCGAAATCTTCGCCCATTTCCGGGCCCTCACGCGCGAACGCATCGCGATCCTGATCTCGCACCGGTTCTCGACGGTGCGCATGGCCGACCGCATCGCGGTATTTGACGGTGGCAGGATCACGGAGTACGGATCCCATGACGAGCTGATGGCCCTGAACGGACGCTACGCCCACCTGTTCAGCCTGCAGGCCAAGGGATATCGCTGAGCCTCGGCGGGAGTCAGGCCGGGCATGACGCCATAGCGAGAACTTATGCGTTGTGCTTGGTTGTTGGTGCTCCTCACCCGTATCCTTGGGGTGACGGACTCAGGGAAAGGCCCATGAAACTGCACCAGCTGCGCTATCTGACTGCCGTTGTGCAGAACGGACTGAACATCACGACGGCTGCCCGCAAACTGCACACTTCCCAGCCGGGGGTGAGCAAGCAGCTCAAGTTGCTGGAGGACGAACTGGGGTTTCCGCTGTTCGAGCGCGATGGCCGCAACCTCACCGGCGTCACCGCCGCCGGCCAGCAGGTCGTTGACCGCGGACTGCGCATCCTTGAAGAGGTGCAGAACATCCGGCGCCTCTCGGCCGATCTGAAGGATGACCGGTCCGGATCCCTGTCGATCGGCACTACCCACACCCAGGCGCGCTATGTCCTGCCACCCATCGTGCAGAAATTCCGCAAGGGCTATGCAGAGGTAGACCTGCACCTGCACCAGGGCACGACCGAGCAGATTGCCGAACTGGCCAAACTCGACCGCGTCGACTTTGCTATCGCCACCGGTGGCGCCGAACTGTTCCCGGGACTCGTGCTGCTCCCATGCTACCGGTGGACGCGCAAGATCGTCGTGCCTGCAGGCCATCCGCTGACCCGCGAGCGCACTCTCTCGCTCAGCGCGCTGTCACGTCACCCGATCGTGACCTACACGTTCAGTTTTGGTGGCCGCTCCTCGCTGCCGGCCCTGTTTGAAAGCAACGGCCTCAAGCTGAACGTGGCGCTGACCGCCAGTGACGCCGACGTGATCAAGACGTACGTGCGCCTTGGCCTTGGCGTGGGGATTGTCGCGAGCATGTCGCTGGACCCGCAGGCTGACGCGGATCTGGTGCAGATCGATGCCGATCACCTTTTCGCGCCGCACATCACCTGGATCGGGTTCCGCCGCGGACGGTTGCTGCGCGGATACATGTACGAGTTCTTGAAGTCCTTCGCACCGCATCTGAACCGCCGTCTGGTGGATCAGGCGATTCGCGCCGGAGAAGGCCCGGAACTTGAAGCCCTGTTTGGCGACGTGGACCTGCCGTTGCGCTGAGGCTCAGCCCTCGCCCTCGGCGAGGAATCCGTCCTTGACCTGGACGTAATGGGCGGCGGAATACGTCAGCTCGCCGAATTCACGCTCGGTCAGCGGCCGCACCTCGCGCACCGGATTGCCCATCCACAGGGTGCCACTGCGCAGCCGCTTGCGCGGTGGAACGAGGCTACCGGCGCCTAGGATGACGTCGTCCTCGATGACAGCCCCGTCGAGCACGATCGATCCCATCCCGATCAGACACCGGTTGCCGATGGTGCAGGCATGCAGGGTCACGTTGTGACCGATGGTGACGTCGTCCCCTACCTGCAGCGGCAGCCCGCCTTCCTTGAAGGGTCCGTCGTGCGTGACGTGCAGAACGGATCCGTCCTGCACACTGGTGCGGGCGCCGATATGAATGGCCTGCACGTCGCCGCGCAGTACCGCCATGGGCCAGATGGACGAATCCGGTCCGATCGAGACCTGGCCGATGACCGCAGATTGAGGATCTACATAGACCCGCTCGCCCAGTTGCGGCACAAAACCCTGACAGGTGCGGATGGCAGGCATGGCCCACTCCTTATCGCATGGTCACAAATTCTTCGGAGGCCGTCGGATGGATGGCGACCGTGTTGTCAAAGTCGCGCTTCGTGGCCCCCATCTTCACCGCGACGGCGAAGCCCTGCAGCATTTCATCCGCGCCCTGGCCGATCACATGCAGGCCCGCCACCCGCTCCTCGGGGCCCACGCAGACGAGTTTCATCTCGGTCCGGACCTTGCGCTCGGTCAGGGCGTGATACATCGGCACAAAGCCGGCCTTGTAGATGCGGACCGTGTCCCCGTACTGCGCGCGCGCCTCGGCCTCGCTCAGGCCCACCGTACCGACCGGCGGGTGCGAGAACACGACGGTCGGAATGCACTGGTAATCAAGGCGACGGTCCGACATCCCGCCAAACAGACGGTCGGCGAGACGGCGGCCGGCGGCGATCGCCACCGGGGTCAGCTGTGCCTGGCCGGTCACGTCACCAATCGCATAGACACCCGGCACGTTCGTGTTCTGCCATTCATCGGTTGGCACATATCCGTTGCGGACTGCGACACCGGCCTTGTGGAGTCCAAGACCGGCCGTCACCGGGTCCCGGCCGATGGCGAATATCACGGCATCGAACGGTCCGTGTGCCGAACCATCCGCGAGCAAGAGCCGGTGCGCTGCCCCGTCGGCGACGATCGCTGCGGGCACCGCCCGGGTATGCAGGGTGATGCCCTGCGCGGACATTTCCCGCGCAAGCGCCTCGCCGAGCATGGCATCGAACTGGCGCAGCACCCCGTCCTGGCGGACGAACTGCGCCACTTCAGAGCCAAGTCCGGCAAATACGCCGGCCAGTTCCACCGCGATGTAGCCGCTGCCGACCACCGCGACGCGCTCGGGCCGGTGGTCGAGCGCGAAAAAACCGTCCGAGGTCAGTGCGCGTTCGATGCCCGGCAGGTCCGGCAGGCTCGGCCTGCCGCCAACCGCAATGGTGATATGCGGCGCCGTATAGCGCTTGCCCGACACCTCCACCGTATGCGCATCGACAAAACCGGCCTCGCCATGCACCCAGGCGACACCGCGCCGGTCCAGATTCGAGGCGTAGATGCCGTTCAGGCGGGATACATAGGCATCCCGGGAGGTTTTCAGCCGCGCCCAGTCACAGCCGTGACCGAGAAGATCGATGCCATACCCTGCGGCGTCTTCGGCCATGTGGCGGAGGGTTGCGGCCGTCCACATGAGTTTCTTGGGTACGCAGCCCACGTTGACGCAAGTTCCGCCGAGACGGTCGCGCTCAATGATGAGCGCGCGGGCACCGTATTCCGCCGCCCGTTGCGCTGTTGCAAGCCCGCCGCTGCCGCCGCCGATGGCGATGTAGTCGTACTGCTGTGTCATGAATTCATCCGTCCGGTCCGGTAGACGCATGATATACGGACATGTGGCGTGGCTCTGCTACGATCCGCCTCCGCCCCTCCAGACGTCATCTGCGATGAAGCCGCTGCCAAACCACTTTGAACTGCCCGATTACGGCACCCTGCGTGCCGAGGATGCCGAAGCGGCCTTGCGCGCGCAGATTGCCGTCAACCGCGCCGAGATTGAACGGCTGCTGGACAATCCGGAACCGAGCTTCAGATCTCTGATCGAACCGTTCGAGGGACTGCAGGCGCGTCTTGGCCGGGTGTTCGCGCCGGTTGCACACCTGAACTCGGTGACCAGTACGCCCGAGATCCGCGCCGCGTACAACACCTGCCTCGAGGCCCTGACCGAATACCAGTCGGAAGTGGGGCAGAACGCCCGCCTCGCGGAAGCCTACGCCGGGATTCTGGCGCACGAAGGCCCCTCCCTGTCGCCGCGGGCCCGCGCCGTCGTCGTGCAGACCCTGCGCGACTTCGAACTCGCCGGTGTCCGGCTGGCAGAGGATGCGAAGGCACGTTACCGGTCGATCATGCAGGAACTCGCGCAGTTGCAGGCCCGTTTTGAAGAGCAGGTGCTCGACTCGACGCAAGCGTTCAGCTACCCGGTCGAGGATGCCGCGCGCCTCTCGGGCCTGCCGGACGCCGTGGTGGCGCGAGCGCGCATGCTGGCAGAGGCCGCCCGGACGCCGGGGTGGCTGTTCAAGCTGGACCAGCCCACCTACATCGCCATCGTCACGCACGCTGACGATGCAGACTTGCGACGTGACTTTTACGAGGCGTGGACGACGCGCGCCTCCGAACACGGGCCCGATGCCGGACGGCATGACAACAGCTCGGTCATGGGCAGGATACTGGAACTACGCCAGGAGCTGGCGGCACTGCTGGGCTTTGGCAGCTACGCGCAACTCTCACTGGCCACAAAGATGGCGGGCTCGGTGGAGGAAGTCCTGCGGTTTCTGGAAGAACTGGCCGCGCGCTACCGCCCGGCGGCGCTTCTGGAATTCGAGGCGCTGCAGGCCTACGCGGGCCGCGCGTTGCAGGCCTGGGATGTCGCGTACTACGCCGAGCGCCTGCGGTTGGAGCGGCATGCCGTCTCGGAAGAGGAACTGCGCCCTTGGTTTCCCCTGCCGAAGGTGCTGGAAGGACTCTACGGACTGGTATCGCGGCTCTACGGCCTGACCGTGACGGTGCGCGACGACGTGGCGGTGTGGCATCCGGATGCGCGTTACCTCGAGCTTGCCGATGCAGACGGGCAAGTCATCGGCGGCCTTTACACCGACTATTACGCCCGCGACGGCAAGCGCGCGGGTGCATGGATGGGCGAGATCACCAACCGCGAGAATGTTGGCGGGGAAATGCGGCGACCGGTCGCGAACGTCGTCTGCAATTTCGCGCCGCCTGACAAGGATCAGCCCGCCTTGCTGCGGCACAGTGACGTCGTCACCCTGTTCCATGAATTCGGCCATGCCTTGCATCACCTGCTGACCGAAATCGATTATCCGAGTCTGGCCGGAATCAACGGCGTCCCATGGGACGTGGTCGAGCTGCCGAGCCAGATCATGGAACAGTGGGCCTGGCGCGCGGAGGTGCTGCCCCTCGTGTCGGCCCATGTCACGGACGGCACCGCGCTGCCCACCGAGCAGCTGACGCGTCTGCTCGGCACGCGCACGTTCCATGCGGGGCTCGCTGCCGTACGACAGCTGGAGTTCGCGCTCTTTGACTTCCGTCTGCACGCCGATCCTGGACGCACCTCGGCCCGCGACGTGCAGCAGGTGCTGGATGCGGTGCGCGCCGAGGTCGCCGTCGTGCGAGCGCCCGCGTTCAATCGCTTCCAGCATGGGTTTTCCCACATCTTCGCGGGTGGCTACTCGGCCGGCTACTACAGTTACAAATGGGCAGAAGTGCTGGCGGCCGACGCCTTCGCTGCCTTCGAGGAGGCCGGCGTGTTCGATGGGCCGACGGCGCAACGCTTTCGAAGGACCGTGCTGGCGCAGGGCGGGGCATGCAACCACATGGCGGCTTTCATCGAGTTCCGCGGCAGAGCGCCCGACGTCACGCCGCTGCTGCGACAGGACGGGCTTGCCGCATGAGTACCACGCCGTTCCGTCTGGCCACCTGGAACGTCAACTCGCTCAAGGTCCGTCTGCCGCACCTCGCGCAGTGGCTGCAGTCCTCGAGCATTGACGCGCTGGGACTGCAGGAAACCAAGACCGTCGATGCCGATTTTCCGGCCTCCGACCTGAGCCTGATGGGCCTTGGCGGGGCCTGGCACGGCCAGAAGACCTACAACGGCGTCGCGCTGCTGGGCCGCACCGAGGTCACCGACGTGGTCCGCGGCATCCCCGGCTACGCCGACGAGCAGGCCCGGGTCATCGCAGGGACGGTCCGGGGGGTGCGCGTCATCGACTGCTATGTGCCCAACGGCCAGGCCGTCGGCTCGGACAAGTACACCTACAAGCTTGGCTGGCTGGCCGCGCTGCGGGCGTATCTTGCCACCGAGCTTTCACGCCACGAACGTGTCGCGGTGATCGGGGATTTCAACATCGCTCCGGAAGACCGTGACGTGCACGACCCCCAGGCGTGGGAAGGACAGGTGCTCGTCTCTGCAGCCGAACGGACCGCCCTGACGGCGATCTGCGACCTCGGTCTCACCGACGTGTTTCGTCGGTTCGAGCAGCCCGAGCGCAGCTACACCTGGTGGGACTACCGGGCCATGGCATTCCGTCGCAAGGCCGGACTGCGTATCGACCTGATCCTGACGAGCGCGGCGCTGGCGAGTCGCTGTGTCGGCTGCACCGTGGAGGTGGAGCCGAGGCGCTGGGAACGGCCCTCCGACCACGCGCCCGTCGTCGCCAGTTTCGACCTGAGCGACCCCTGAAACGGTCATGTCCTGTACACAATTGTGTCAAAAACGTGAACTGCCTCTCACCGTCGGATCCGACGCCTCCCTAGACTCAGGAGAATGAGTGCTGCCGTCTCCCTGCCCTCGGTCACGTCGCGATTCCGTCGCAACGACTATGACGTCACCAACACGGTGCAGGTGAGCTCGACCGAGGCGGTTCGCAACGCGGTCACGGACCTGTACCGGGAACAGTGGCCCGGCGTTGCCGAAGAACGGATTGCCCAGACCTTCGAGACCCTCGATGCCCTGTTCAGCGGTCGTCTGCCGGGCTTTCATGGCCTTGATACCGTCTACCACGACCGTCAGCACACGCTGGACGTCACCCTGGCGGCCGCACGACTGATGGTGGGCTATGAGCGCACGGTGGCGAGCGAGGCACGATTGGGTGCCGACCGCGCCCTGATGGGTCTTGTCACGGCGGCGTTCCATGACGCCGGTTACGTACGCGAAGTCGGCGACACCGAACCCAACGGCGCCCGTTACACGAGTGCGCACGTCAGCCGCTCCGCACGGCTGCTGGCCCGGTTCCTCGAGGCTGTCGGCATGGACGAGTGGGCGCCGATCGCCGCCAACATCGTGCACTACACCGGTTACGAACGGCCTTTCGCCCAGATTGATGCACCGGACAGCCGCGACCACCAGGTGGGCCATCTGGTCGGCACCGCGGACCTGATCGCGCAGATGGCGGATCGCTGCTATCTGGAAAAGTGCCGCGACCGCTTGTACCCGGAATTCGTGCTTGCCGGCGTGGCGCTCGGCCGCAGCAATGAGGGCTACGTCAATACCCGCTACGGCTCAGGGCTGGACCTGTTGCGCAAGACGCCGGCGTTCGTCGCGGCCATGCGCAAGGACCGACTCGACGGTTCGTTCGGCGGGGCCTACCGCTACCTTGACGTGCTTTACAACGGCCGCAACCCGTACATCGAGACGATCGACCAGCACATGGGTTTCCTGCACAAGGTGTTGCGATCGGGCAATTTCAGCCTGCTGCGCCGCAGCCCGCCGGTCTTTACGCGGGATCCCAATCCCTTGCCGGACGTGCGTCGCCTCGTGCTGTCGCACATCAAGGGCGTCTGGTCCGAGGGCTGAAGCCGACGTTTCGCTACGGCGGCGGGTCCACCGAGCGGACGTAGCGCGCGTAGATCGCATCCAGTCCCGCCAGCAGCGCTGCCCGTCCCTCCACGTCGCTGTCCAGCAAAGCCCGCCGCAGGGTCGAGGGACGCAGTCGCCTCGACACTGCCTTGGCCGAGGCGATATGGCTGAGATGCCAAGGTTCCGGTTGCACGCCACCCCGGTCGGTCGCATAGGGCCTGTAGAAACCAAAGCGGCCCATGTGTTCGTCAAGCCAGGCCGTCAGTGCGACGAAAGGCCCCTCGCCGGCATACTCCTCCGGTACCAGCTGCAGCCGATACCCCGGGGCCATCGCCGCGCGGTCATAGACATCAAGGTCGCTACCCCAGTGATGCCGGCTGGCACCGGGCGGCGCCGACCACAGAAGTATGGCCTTCACACGCGCCGCAGGGCGCAGCCTCGCTGCCTTGAGCGGCTTTCCCCGCCGGTCCAGCAAGGGCCGTTCGCCGCGCCACTTCTGGTTCCAGATGCGGACCTGCGTGTCGAAATCCCGGAACGACGAGACTGCGCACAGGTCAATGCCGGCGCGCGCCGCCGCCCGCCGCATCCGCATGAAGTCCCGCGCCGCGGCAGGCTGCAGCACGACGCCTTCACGGGCCACCACATGGGAACGGCTGCGGCCCGTCACCTGCAGGGGACCGAGGGTGGGATGACCGGAACGCGCGGTGGGCATGGGCTCAAGGCTACCTGAGCCAAGGCCCGACCGTGTAGTGCGCTGAGGGAGATACCCCATATTCGGCCGGTACCACGATCGGCTCGCTATAGTGTAGCGATGAGGTTTTCCTCCCAACTCTCCGCCGGATGCGCCGCCGCCGCCGCCTGCTTCATCGTCGCGCTCGGCACGAGCGCTGCGGGCAGCGCCCGCTACGCCATGGCCGTCGGCGGCTTGCTCGCGCTCGGCGCCTGGCTGCTGGGCGAACATCGTCTGCGTGTCACGCTCAGGCGCCTCGCGGACCTGTCCGGGGCAGGGGACCCGACGCCCGACACGACGTCAGCGCTTGACCACCATCTGGCGGCACTGGCCGTGCGCCTCGAAGCCACGCATCGCACGGGCCAGCACCTCGAGTCGGTCTTGAACGGGATGGCGGATGCCGTTTTTGTCGTCGATGCCGAAGGCAGGATCCGCGACAGCAACGCCGCGGCCACCCGCTTGCTGGGCTGGGAGCCTGGTGATCTTTGCGGCCGCACCCTGCAGAGCCTGATCAGCAGCGAACACCGCGCGGACTTTGATCTCGCCCGCGCCGCCCAGGAGAGCCGTGACTACATCATCGAGACTTGCAGCGGCGCGGTCCTGCCGGCAGCCATCACCGGTTCGCGGATCGAAGGCTCCAAGGACCTCATCTTCGTATTCCATGACATCACGGACCGGCGCCGGGCGGAGCGCCGTGTCAGCTACCTTGCCAAGCATGACGGGCTCACCCGACTGCCCAACCGGATGCAATTCAAGCATCTGCTGCAACAGGCACTCGCGCGTGCGCAGCGGGACGCGACGCTCGTCGCGTTGCTGTACCTCGACGTGGACCGGTTCAAGGAGGTGAACGACACGTTTGGCCACTCGGCAGGGGACCGGGCGCTTGAGATCCTGAGCGAACGGCTCACCGCGAAAATGCCGCAGGGAGCCGTCATCGGCCGATTGGCAGGCGACGAGTTCGCCGCTTTCCTGCCGATCTCGGGCGTCTCGGACCGGGCTGTGCTTGCGGCCCTCGCACGGGAGGTGCTGACCGACGTCAGCCGGGCGTTCTTCCTGCACGACACCGAGATCTTCCTGACCCTCTCGGTCGGCATCGCCCTCAGTGAGGCGCCGATCGACAACACCATTGACCTGATACGCAGCGCGGACGTGGCGATGTATCACGCCAAGCAGAGCGGTGGCGGCACCTACGCGTTCTACGATCCGCAGATGAGCATCGCCGCGGTCGAACGACTGGTCCTGAAGAGCAAGCTGCGCCGCTCGCTCGAGTTGGAAGAACTGGTCACGCTCTATCAGCCCCTTGTCGATCTTGAATCCGGTGCGGTCGTCGGCGCCGAAGCGCTGCTGCGCTGGCGCCTGCCCGGGCACGGCGACATTCCGCCAAGCGAATTCATCCCGCTGGCCGAGCAGTCCAATCTCATCCATGCCATCGGCGAATGGGTATTTGGCAAGGTCTGTACCGACTTCGCCGCCTGGCGCAACGCCGGGGCCGCGCCAAAGCGTGTCGCAATCAACCTCTCGCTGCGGCAATTCGGCCGGCCCGGGACGGTCGAGCGCATTGCGGAGATCCTGCAGGCACACGACGTCGCGCCTTCGCTGATCGAACTCGAGATCACCGAATCCACCCTCATGGAATACGAGCGCTCGGGACCGGTGCTGGAGTCACTCGCTGCGCTGGGGTTCAGGATCGCCATCGACGATTTCGGCACAGGCTATTCATCGCTTGCTGCCCTGCGCCAGATGCCGGTGCAGACGCTCAAGATCGACCAGTCGTTCGTCCATCGCCTCACGCAGGACGGGGACGACGCGACGCTGACGAGGACCATCGTCGAGTTGGGACGCAATCTCGGCCTCGAGGTCGTCGCCGAGGGCGTCGAGACGAGCCAGCAGAGACAGTTGCTCGCATTGCAGGGCTGCCATCTCGGCCAAGGGCGCCTGTTTGGCGACCCGATGACCGCAGACCAGTTCCAGGAACGACTGATGGCCGAGAAACCCGAATCGCCGCCCACGATCCGGTTCAGCGCCTGACGGACGGGATGGGCCACGCTAACATGCGTGCCCCGATGGCTGGCCGCGATCCATGATCACTTTCCGCGATGTCACCCTGCGGCGTGGGCCGCGGGTACTTTTCACCGGCGCGAGTTTCAGCCTGTACGACGGCGACCGGGTCGCTGTGGTGGGCCCCAATGGCACGGGCAAATCCAGTCTGTTCGCATTGATCACCGGCGAACTGGGCACGGACGCGGGGGACGTGGCCGTGCAGTCAGGACACATCCTCGCGGCCGTTGCACAGGAAATCGATGCATATGACCGGGCGGCCGTCGAGTTTGTCCTTGATGGCGACCGAGAATTGCGCAGCGTGGAAGCGGAACTTGGCCTGGCGGAGCAGGCGCAGGACGGAGTCCGCGTCGGTACCCTGCACGCACGACTGGAGGCGATCGGAGGGTATGCGGCCCGCGCCCGCGCCGCTCGCCTGCTGGCAGGCCTTGGCTTCGATGCCGAGGTGATCGAACGGCCGGTCGCGCATTTCTCCGGCGGCTGGCGGCGACGTCTTGCGCTGGCGCAGGCGCTGATGGCCCGGTCGGACGTCCTGCTGCTGGACGAACCGACCAACCATCTGGACCTCGATGCCGTTTTGTGGCTCGAGGAGTGGTTGCGCAGTTATCCCGGCCTGCTCGTGGTGATTGCCCACGACCGGGAGTTCCTCGACCGGGTCGTGACCCGGATCGTCAGCATCGAAAACGGCCGGGTCGAAACGTACACCGGCGCGTACTCGGACTACGAATCCCAGCGTGCCGATCGGCTGGCGCAGCAACAGGTCGCCTTCGAGCGGCAGCAGCGCGAGGTGAAGCACATCCTCGATTTCGTGGCGCGCTTCAAGGCCAAGGCCACCAAGGCGCGACAGGCGCAGAGCAGACTCAAGATGCTCGAACGCATGGAGCGGATCGCGCCGGCGCATGTCGACTCGCCGTTCGAGTTCCGCTTTCTGGAACCCGCACGGTTGCCGCGGCCGCTGCTGGTACTCGACGGTGCCCGCCTCGGTTACGACGACAGAGTCATCCTCGATGGCGTCTCGGTCAGCCTCTCGCCAGGTGACCGGATCGGCCTGCTCGGCCGCAACGGCGCGGGCAAGTCCACCCTGACCAAGGCGCTGGCCGGCACGGACGCCCTCCTGGCCGGGCGGCGCACCGGGGCGCAGGACCTGCTGGTCGGCTATTTCGCCCAGCACCAGATCGAGATGCTCGATCCAGCTGCCACGCCCCTGCAGCACCTGCGTCGGCTCGGGGGCGAGGCATTGGCCACCGGCACCGAGGAGGAACAGCGGGCCTTCCTCGGCGGTTTCGGTTTTTCCGGCGACCGCGTGTTCGAGGCGGTCGGCCCCTTCTCCGGCGGAGAGAAGGCGCGCCTCGTCCTTGCCCTCGTCGTGTCGCGGCGGCCGAACCTCCTGCTTTTGGACGAACCGACCAACCACCTGGACCTCGAGATGCGCCATGCCCTGGGTGTGGCACTGCAGGACTTCGGCGGCGCCATCGTCCTCGTATCGCACGACCGCTTCCTGCTGAAACTCGTCGCAGATGAACTCTGGCTCGTCCACGACGGGCGTGCGGCGCCCTTCGACGGCGATCTGGACGATTACGCCGCCTGGCTGCGCGGCGCCGTCGCCTCGGGCCGCCCCGCGCGCGCCGAGGAGGCGCCGCGCAACGCGGCGGCCGAACGCGAGCGCAAGCGCGCGGAAGCGGCCCGGCGGGCAGC
>CAXBRZ010000019.1:0-18107 GCA_963978075.1 uncultured bacterium
AACGATCAGTGAGCTGAATTCAAATTCCGGATTCCGGATTCCGAATTCCGAATTGAACAGCCTGCCCGTCCGTAGCGAAGCAAAGGCAGGCCGCGACCCGCTTTATGATCGAACCCGCAGCCTGATCTCTATTTAAAGGAACAGCTCGAATTTGAGAATCCGGAATCCGGAATCCGGAATCCGGAATTCCTGCATTAAACCATCACCCCGATATTCTTCCCCGTCCAGCCCGGGAAGAGAGAGGCCGTGTCCGTGATGCGCAGATGCTTTCCAGCCACCTCGCTGAATACGGCCCTGAAGTCGGTCGTGACGGCCAGGTCTCGGCCGTCCGCGAGATTCTCCAGGGATAGGGTATCCACACGTCCGTGGACCTTTCCGCCTTTCACATCATTCCCGAGGATGAAGCAACAGCTGGCACGGCCATGGTCCGTTCCACCCGTGCCGTTCTGTTTCACTGTGCGGCCGAACTCGGTCGTGGTCATCAGGGTCACCTGGTCCTGCCATTGACCGAGGTCCGTCCAGAAGGCGGCGATGGAATCTGCAAGATCTTTCGCGTTGCGGGCGAAGAGCCCGTTCTCCGTGCCCTGGTTGAAATGCGTGTCCCATCCGCCACTCTCCGCGAAGGCGATCTCGAGGCCCACATCCATTTTGATGAGTTGGGCGATCTCCTTCAACGCATTGCCCAGCGCCGATGCCGGGTAGTGCGCGCCGTTGGCGGGAACATAACGGCGCGGATCGCTTTTCTGGATCAGCTTCATGGCCTCGAAACCCTCCTGGCCATTGCGGCTCAGGAGCGTTGAACTGGTCTGGTCATAAAGCTCCTC
Organism: uncultured bacterium; assembly: GCA_963978075.1. GTDB lineage: Bacteria > Pseudomonadota > Gammaproteobacteria > Steroidobacterales > Steroidobacteraceae > CAIKZZ01. The sequence goes on from CAXBRZ010000019.1 coordinate 825, forward strand.
GAAGCTCCGGGCGGTGAGGTTGGCAACGGCGGGGGTGTTCCTGTTCTGTATGGAGAGGTCGGAGAGGCTGCTGATGGCGATGGCGGGGCGGTCGCCGTAAAGGGAACGCGGCAATGCCGATGTCAGGCTCACGGCCGCGAAGGGGCTATCGTTCTTTCCCAACGATGCCGCTGCCCGGTTGAGCCAGCCGCTGAAAGTCCCCTTGTCGAATGGCGTGCCGCTCTCCATGTAATCCTGCGCATCGAAGTGGCTGCGCGTCGTATTCGGCGAGCCCATCCCATGCACGATGCCCAGGCGCTTGTCGCTGAACATGGGTTGGAGTGCGGCGAATGCGGGGTGCAGGCCGTAGCGCCCGTCAAGATCGATGAGCGTGCTGCCGTTCGCTTTCGCTGCGGACATGAACAGGGTGGGCCTGGCTTGCTGCAGGAATGGATCGGTGAACGGTGATACCGCCATTAGTCCGTCCATCGCTCCACGCTGGAAGATGAACACCAGCGTTCGACCTTTTGCGTATGGACCGAGAGGATCCCGCATCGTGGCGGCACGGGCAAGGAAACCGGGCATGCCGGACATGCCGATGCCCATCATCGATATCGCTGAACCCTTCAGGAATGCTCTTCTGTTGACCATGGTATGGATCTATCTTCTTTGGAATTCGGGTGAACCTACGATGATGCCGACCACCTGGCTGAGCATGTCCGTCTTGCCCGGCAGTAAATAAAGTCCTCGTTCGGTCTTTCGTATCGGACCGGCCACGGCGCCATTGTTTGCATCTTCCATCTGCTCGTCATTCATGGCGGCCATGGCATCGTTATCCCGCGGGGCGGCCTGCTCCAGTTTCTGTTGCAGGGATGGGTCGTTCACCAGGGGCGTCAGCCTTTTCATCGTCGGGTCAAGGTTGCGCTCGGGCAACAGGATCGACGCATAGGTGTGCAGCGCAGCCGCCGCACTTTCCGGCTCATGGCCATCATTCAGGGCAGGCAGGTCCACCTTGACGCCGGGAATGCGCTGCGTGGCGAGGTCCATCCCGAAGTTCATGCGGTTCAGCAGGGAACCTGCATTGATCCAGAATGATCCCTTGTCGGGGAACCCTGTCGGTGCCTGATAGAAATAGACCTTCTGGCCCATCTTGGTGATGTAGGTGTACAGCGGATAGGGCGCTTTGACCTCGGCATGCAGGGCTCTGACAGCGTATATCGCCAATTCGAATGGAGAGCGGGTCTTCTCACCGCGGGCCGCGCTGTCCCAAAACTCTTTCAACGACACCAGTGTCTTCAGCACTTCGGTGATGTCCCCGCCATGGCGGATATAGGAATCGGCGAGCTGATCTACCAGCGAAGCGGGAGGATCGTCGCTCACGAAACGCACGGCTATCTTTTTGCAGATGAACCGGGCCGTGGACCGGTGCATGGCCAGCATGTCGATCAGTTCCAGTCCTTCATCGTATCCATGGCCCGCGGGGAAACGATGTCCCAGCACGGTTTTCTCCTTGTTGTCATGGCGGTTCATGGCGAAAAGGAAGTCGCCGTCATGTACGAAGCCGGCCCGGGTGAGCCGGTCTTCGCCGACCTGGTCAATCATCTTCCGGATATATTTGCCGGGTCCTTCTTCATTGCCGGGAAAGATGGTCCATCCCGTGAGTACGCGTGCTGCTTCGGTCACATCCTGCTGGGTGTATCCGCCGTCCACGCCCAGCGTATGCAGTTCCATGATCTCGCGGGCATAGTTCTCATTCAGACCCTGGCTCTGTATCCTGGCTTTGCGTTGCTCCAGTTTGGCTGCGTCCGAAGAGCCTTTCTCCTCCTCCAGCTTCTTTTCGATCCGCTCCTCGAGTTCCTTCGCCGACTTGCGGGTGAAGGAGATCGCAAGGATCTCTTCGGGACGACATTGGCCGCAGCGGATCAGGAGTCCGATCTTGGCGAGGATCGTGCTCGTCTTGCCGGTCCCCGCGCCTGCGATGACCAGCGTGGCATCCTCGTCCGTCACGCAGGCCCAGCGCTGCCGCTCGGTCAGCGGATTGGACTCGACGGTGTCGAAGTAGACCTTATGGGTCACCATGAGGCGGCGGCGCAGGTCGTCGTTCAGACAACGGCGGACGGGCGAGTCGGTCTGCCAGGCCAGATGCAGAAGACTGCGCGACCGCGCGCGTTCCCGGTCCACAAACCGCTCCCAGAGACGGGCGAACCAGCCGATGCGCAAGTCCTGCCGTGTACGCTCGGCCCAGGCGGCCGCCCAACCGGCACCGAGATACTGGTCCCGACCGGACCGCTCGAGCCATTCGGTGAGCACACCAAAATGGCGGGCCGCAGAGCGCACGTCACTGACCGCTATCCCTCTCATCCGCCCCTTTCCCTGGTTTGCCTCATCGCCCCGCACTTCGGAACCTCGCGCGCCTTCCCCGTTGCACGCATCGCGCACGCCACCGGAAAGATACCAATCAGCCAAATCAGGCGTCACGCGGCATGGCACCTCGCAACACCACACGGCCACTTCCTTATCATCGGGCGAATCGCTTGTTCTGCAGGAACCGCTTGACGGTGTGCGGCGATCCCGATAAAAAGTACTTCGAATGCAAAATTGGTCGGGCAAAGCGTTTTGTGCGACCCAATGCCCCGAAAAAAACCGGCCCGCCGCGCAGTCTTGGAGTGATCTCAGGTGAACGATTCCGTCAAGACGCCTGCCTACGGCCCGTCCCACGAGTGTGTCGACTACATCCTCGGCATCACCTTCGAGATCTGGGAACAGGGCAACATCGGTTTCATCCGCGACTACTACAGCGCCGACATCGAGATGGCGACGATCGACGGTCTCACCGTCGGCAACGAGGCCATCGTCGAGGGCACCGCCGCGATGCTGCGTGCGTTCCCTGACCGCAAGCTGCTTGCCGACGACGTCATCTACGGCGGCACCGGCCCGGAACGCTTCTATTCGTCGCACCGGATCGTGAGCCCCATGACCAACCTCGGCGCCACGGCCTTCGGCCCGGCAACCGGCAGGTCGGTGCGCATCATGACGATCGCCGACTGCCTGGTGGAGAACGGCGTCATCACCGGCGAGTGGCTGGTGCGCGACAACCACGCCCTCGTCGTGCAACTCGGTTTTGATCCGATCGAGGCGGCTCGCGTCGTGCGGGCGAGCCGCAGTGCCGAGAACCACGTCTGGATCCGCCGGCAGATCGAGGAACTCCGGGCGCGCGAGTCGGCCCGTGTCCACAGTTGCGTCTCTCCTGCCCTCTTCGCCCGCCGCGTGATCGGCGCCCTCTGGCGTGGCGAGGCGAGCAGCGTGTCAGCCGACTATGCCCCCTATGCGGTGATGCACCGCTCGCCGATCGTGATGGCGTCGGGACGCGAGTCGATCTTTGCCCATTACGATGAACTCGCGAGCGCCTTCCGCGCCGAGGCCGTCTCGGTCGATCATGTCATCGTAAAGCCCACGTTGCCGCACGAATCGCAAATGGCCGTGCGTTGGTCGGTCGCCGCCACGCATGTGGGCCCCTACCTCGGCCTGCCGGCAACCGGTCGGTCCGTCTATCTCCTCGGCGTCACGCACTGGCGCCTCGTCGAGGGCCGCATAGCAGTCGAATGGACCATCTTCGACGGACTCGGTGTCCTCTCGCAGCTCGTCGACTGAAACCACCCGTCCGGTCATCCCGGTCTTATCTCACGGAGCCCCACATGAAAGGTTCGCGCCCCGAACAAGCCGTCCTGACCAAGGACAATGACCTCACGAAGACCGCGGAAACCCGCCACGTCGTCGAATCCATGGTCGATGGTCTCAACGACCACGTGATCGACGGCATCGGCGCCTTCTTTTCGCCGGATTTCCGCTGGATGGGCAATGCCGGCTGCGGCACCAAGAACGGTCTGCGCGAGTTCCAGGACAACTGGCAGCGCCCCTTCCAGGCCGCCTTCTCCGACAAGGTCTGCACCGACGAGGCGCGCATCGTCCAGGGCGAGTGGATGGCCGCCTTCGGCGCCCAGATCGCGACCCATTCGGGCGAGTTCATGGGCATCGCACCGACCGGCAAGCGGGTCGAGATCCGCTACATGGACTTCTGGAAGGTGAAGGACGGCAAGATCGTCGACAACTGGGTCATGGTCGACTTCCCCCACGTGATGCGCCAGCTCGGCGTCGATCCCTTCAACGGCCATGGCTGGGAAGCGTACGACGACGGCACGCGCGTCGCGCCGCGCCCTCAGAAGTAACCCGTCCCACCGCCTCCACCAAAGGACCACCGACTCCTCATGGACATTCCTACCCTGCAGGCCGCCAAGGCCCTCGTCCTCGACTGGTGGAAGGCGCTCGAGCACACCGACGAGAGCAAGGCCGCCGCGGCGACGGTGAGGGCCTTTGCGCCGGACATCACCACCTACGGCCCGGACCCGATCAACGAGCTTCGCGGGCCCACGGCCTACCTCGAGCAGTTCTGGCAACCACTCAGGCATTCCTTCGCAGGCCTGCAGCGCCAGACGCACCTCTTCGTGTCGGGATATTCCAACGGTCGCGCCGACGGAAACCGCGCACTCGACGGACGCCTGTGGGTGAGCGGCACGGGTGTCTTCAAGGGCCTCTTCCAGAACGATTACCTCGGACTGCCGGCGCACGGCCGTCCTGTCGAGATCCGGTTCGGCGAGTTCTGCGAGGTCAGGGACGGGCGCATCGTGTCGCTCTACTACCTCATCGACCTCGTCGACCTGTTCGAGCAGGCCGGCGTCGAGGTGCTGCCGCCGTGCCGTGGCCGTCCCGGACTCTATCCGCCGCCGGCGGCACAGGACGGCATGCTGACCGCGGTCCCGGACGTCGCGCTGACGCAGCACAGCCTCGAACACATCCGCCGTTTCATCTTCGACGGCCTGAACGCCTACGACCAGAGCGAACTCAAGAGCATGGGTATGGCAGATTGGTTCGAGGCCGACGTCAAGTGGTACGGCCCCGGCGGCATCGGTGCGTGCCTGAGCTTCAAGGAGTTCGAGAACCTGCACCAACGCCCGTGGCTCGTGGCCTTCCCGGACCGGCAAGTGCAGGACCTCACGGCGCTCTTCGCCGAGAACCACTATTCCGGCGCACCGGGCTGGGCCGGCGTCATCGCAACGCACTCAGGGCCCTATCTCGGTGAACCCGCCTCGCAGCGGCGCGTCTCGATCAACGGTCTCGACTGGTGGAAGCGCGACGGCGAAAAGTACGTCGAGAACTGGGTCTTCGTCGACATGATCCACCTGTTCCGGCAGTTCGGGGTCGACCTCATGGCGCGGATGCGCGAGCGCGCGGCGGCCCGAAATGCCTGAGCCTTGGGCGGCGGGCGGACAGCGCTAGACCGTCGCGGCCCCGGCGCCCGGTTCAGCCACACCGAGCGCGACGGCGAGCGGACGAATCGCGTCGCCATAGCGCTTCCAGACACCCACGCTTGAGGCGTAGATGGGACGGCGCACCTGTTGGGCGCTCGGTGTCAGGATCATCCGTTCACTTTCGTGGAAGGCGAGCACTCCCTCCTCGAACGGCACGCCGACGAAGCCGAGCATGCGCTGCGCCTGCGCGGCAAGGTCCTCCACCGTCTGCTCATACTCGACGGTCAGGATCGCTCCCGCGAACCGCGTGAGCCACAGCGACATGAGCCGTTCGTGATTGCGGTAGTAAGCGCCGAGCGAAGCGAGGTCGTGCGAGTAGGTCTGCGACTCGTCGAACGGCAGGCGGAAGATCGACAGACAATTGTCGAGAGCATTGCGGCGGCAGTAGAGGATGCGGCTCTCCGGCAGGAGTGTCCGGATGAGTCCGATCAACTGGAAGTTGGCGGGCGTCTTGTCGACGATGAACTCCGCATCGCCTGCCAGCGCGCGCAAGGCTTGGCCATAACGTGACCGCAACGTCCGGACCTGCGCCGATGACAGCCGGGACAGGCAGCCAGGCACCGGCTGGCCGGTCAGACGCGTCGCCTCGAGCGCCATCTCGCTCAGGGCGCCGCACTCGCCTGCCCCACGGATCCTGCTGTGGCTGGCGAGAATCTGCTCCGTCAGCGTCGTCCCGGACCTAGGCATGCCAAGGACAAACACGGGTGTGAAGCCCAGCGATTCCGGCCGGGTATCGGCCGCGGCCGCCGGCGACTCATTCTTGACCGCGTGAAAATACGCATCGTCCGCCGCGGGATCATAGGTGGCGCCACTGCGCGCGCGGTTGCCTTCGGTGAAGTAGGCAAGGCTCTCCGGATAGCGCCGCGCCTTCTCCAGCTCGCACGCCATGGCGAAGGCGAGTGGCCCGCGCTGCGCGCGGGACGTCGCCGGATCGTCCAGCAAGGCCGCGACGGCGGCGAGTTCCGCCTCCGTCAGGCGGACGCTCGAAAGCTTGGCGAGCTGATAGTAGGCGCTCGCATGGTTTGGCGCCGCGCGGATCGCCTCGCGGAACGCCACCGCCGCGCCCTCAAAATCACCCGTCTGTTCCAGGAGGACTCCAAGACACTTGTGCGCCTCGGTGTTGTCCGGCTCCTTCAAAAGCACCGCATCCAGGTGCGCACGCGCCTCGCACTCACGCCGCAACTGCTTGCACACCGTGGACAACTGGATGCGGGCATCCACGAGTTCCGGATCCGCGCGCAAGGCAGTCTCGAGTGACGCCAGCGCCTCTTCGTACCGACCCATCGCCATGCGGATGCGACCCTGCGTGGTGAGGAGACCTGGCTCCGACGGTGCGCGATGGAGCGCTGCGCGGACTGCAGCTTGCGCAGGCTCCAGCTGGTCGTCCGAGAGGAGCGCGAGCGCAAGGTTGCCGAGGCACTCGACCGAGTCGGGCTTGAGACGCAGGGACGCCTCGTAGCAACGGATCGCGGCGCGCTGGTCGTTCTGCGCCGCATGCGCGTTGCCGAGGTTCATGAGCACCACCGGCTGTGCAGGCTTGAGCCTGAGCGAGGCCTCGAAGGCCCGACCTGCGCCCGCGAGATCCTTCAGTGCCTCGCGTGCGAGGCCGAGATTGTTGTGCGTCTCGGGATCCGTCGCATTGACGGCGAGAGCCGCCTCAAGATGTCGTACCGCCGCCGCGGCGTCACCCTCGCGCAGGGCGATGACGCCCATCAGATTCAGCGCAAACTCGTTACAGGGATCCCGCGCCAGCACCCGCCCATACAGCACCCGGGCCCCACGAAGGTCACCCTGCTGCTGCCTTGCGTAGCCGGCCTTCAGCTCCTCGATCGTCCGCGCGTCCATACGGTCATCTTGCCACAAGAAAAACGGCCCCGAGGTTACCCCCGGGGCCGATGCGCTCAACGCCTGACGCCGCAGCGGTCAGAAGTTGTAGCCGATGCGCAGACCGTAGGTCCGCGGCGGCTCGTAGTCGGCATAGGCCTGGAAGTTCGGCGCCGGCGTGATGTCGGTCGACGTGCTGACCACCTTGTTGGTGGCGTTGTTCACGTAGGCCTGCACCGTCGTGCGCTTGTCCGGCGAACTCCACGTCGCACCCACATCCATCTTCACGAACGATGGCTGATAGGTGAAGAACGCGTTGTCGCGCGAGGTCTGGTAACCGCTGTTGGCGTACATCTGCACGCGCGGCTCGATCATGCTGCCGTTGGCCAGCGGGATCTCGTAGCGAAGGCCCAGGCTCTCGGTGAACTTCGGCGAGAACGGCGTCTGCTTGCCGTCCATGCGGAAGAAGCCACGCCCGTCCGCACCGATGAAGTCGACGCCGTTGGTGCCCGTGCGGCTCGCCACGTTGAACTGGATGTAGTTCGCGTGGTTGGCGACGAGGCTGAACTCGGCCTTGAGGCGGTCGGTGACGAGCCACATGCCCTCGACCTCGAGACCGCGTGCACGCACCGAACCGCCCGGGATCTGCTTGGCCACCGGGATGCCGTTGTAGATCGTGAACACGGTGGTGAGCAGGTTCTGGTAAGTCGCCTGGTAGGCGGTGGCGTTCAGGCGCAGCGCGCCGCCAAGCCACGTCGTCTTGGTGCCGATCTCATAGGTGTTGTTGATCTGCGGCTTCAGGAGCGTCTTCGTATCGCCATTGATGCCGCCGGCGATGTACGAAGTCGCCCAGGACGCATAGACCATCGCGTTCTGGTTCAGCTGGTACTGCGGGCTCAGGCGCCAGTCGGCGTGATGCTCCTTGCCCACGCGCGGGGTGACGCCCGTGTAGTCAAAGGTCGGCGGGATCGGATTCGAGGCCGTCGTCTGGCGCGCGGTCCCAAAGCCGAGACCGTTGGAGAAGGCGACCGCACGGTCGTCTTCCGTGTAGCGGGCACCGGCCGTCAGGGTCAGCTTGTCGGTCAGCGAGTAGTCGGCCTGGCCATAGATGGCCTTCGACTTCGTGCCCGACTTCTGGCCGTACATCCAGTACGCCCAGACCGGGGTGCTCGGCGTCGCGCCGGCGTAGCCCGACCAGCTGGCCGCCTGGCTTGCGAACAGGTACGCGTACGAGTTCTGCTCGATCGGACGGTTGTAAAAGTAGAGGCCGGCCGTGTAGCGCAGCGGGCCTGAACCGGTCGAGGTCAGCGTGAGGTCGACCTGCTCGGTGCGCGACTGGATGGCCTCACCGTCCGCATAGTTCGACAACTGCGTAAAGTCGGCGTCGACGTAGGTGAGATAGCTGTATTCGAAGCGCGCCGCCGAGAGTTTCAGCTCGTGCCCGGAGAATGAGTATCCCGCCGTCAGGTAGGTGTCCTTGGAGTGCGCGTGATGCACCGGCGTCGTGTCGTACTGGATCTCGAACGGGCCGCCGGTGATGCGGGCAGCCGCAGCCTGCAGCGGATCGCTCGAGCAGATGTTGCCTGACCAGGACGCACCGCCGGCACGGTTGCCGTCGGCACAGCCCACCGCCACGCCGCCGCGCGGGTCGAGATAGCCGTTGACCTGATCCAGCTTGGTCGGGTCCGTCTTCGACAGCGGCACGCCGAGGAGCTTGTAGCCCCAGTTCATGCTGCCATTGGACGTGTCCCGCCAGTCGACATGGGAGAGGTTCACGTAGAACGAGTCGTTCGGCTGCCAGCGCAACTGCGTGCGCAGGTACTGGTTGTTCGCGTCCTTGAGGCCCGCGGCCGGATTGTAGGTGTTGCGGACGTAGGGGTCGTGACGGTCGCGCGAGGCCGTCACGCGCAGTGCCAACGTCTCGCCGAGCGGGATGTTCACCATGCCCTCGGTACGGGTCTCGGAGTAGTTGCCGACCGTCACGGCGCCGCCGAAGTCGAACTTGCCCATCTCCGGCTTCTTCGTGATGATGTTCACGAGGCCACCGAAGGTGTTGCGTCCGAACAGGGTGCCCTGCGGTCCACGCAGACCCTCGACACGCTCAACGTCCACGAAGGTGGCGAGCGACTGGCCGTTGCTGGGCAGGAACATGCCGTCGGTGTAGAACGGCACCGCGGTGTCGCTGGTACCGGCGGAACCGGCGCCACGGATGATCGCGGTGGTGCTGTAGCCGGCGCTGCGGATGCTCAGGCCCGGAATCACCTCGTCGAGCGCCTGGACGTTCGTGACCTGCTTGGCGACGAGCGAGTCGCCGCTCACCGCCGTGACCGACAGTGGCACGGTCTGGACGTCAACGGTCCGCTTCGTCGCGGTCACCACGACTTCTTCGAGTTCGTTCGACTTGCTGGCCGCAGTCTCGGCCGCGCCTGCCTGCGCTGCGGCGAGGGCCAGCGCAACCGCGCAGGCCAGATTGCGGTTGCGGAAAGAGGTGTCGTTCAACGTCATGTGGCGCCCCCCAAGGCTTTTGTTCTGTCAGTGCCTGCGGCTTGATGCCGTCGACTGCGAATGCAGATGTACTGCGCAGTCATTTAAAAGTCAACCGCGATTCACAAATTAATTGCCTTGAACACCGGATTAACCCCTATTTCCCAAAAAGCAGCGCTGAATGTTCCGCGGCATATGGATTTTTTTATTGCATGCGCAGTACAGTAGCGGATGACTCGAGGGGATGAAGCAGGGGCTGCCATGGGGACCACAGTCACGTTGGACGAGATGCATTCGCGCCTGGTGCGCTATGGCGAGCTTCGCCCCTGCACCACGGCATTCATCGACACGCGCACACCGGGCAGCGAGAAGAAAGAGAACTTCACGATCATCGGCCCTGGTGTCGCGGAGAACCCCGACCAGCACGTCCACATCAGCATTGCGCACGGCTTCAACATCGGCGGCGCGCGCCAGCCGCCCCGCTGCATCAACTCCCAGCACAGCCATGACACCGCCGAGGTGTTCGTGATCCACTCCGGCCGGTGGCGGTTCAAGACCGGTCACGACGGCACGGGCGCCCACGTCGACCTCGAGCCTGGCGACACCATCTCCATCCCTGTGCACATCTTCCGCGGCTTCGAGAACATCGGCGCGGATGTCGGGTTCATGTTTGCCGTCCTCGGTGGCGACGACCCGGGACGCGTGACCTGGGCACCCTACGTGTTCGAGGCCGCCGCAAAATACGGCCTCGTGCTGCTTGAAAGCGGCCGGCTCATCGACACCGGGCGCGAAGCCGTACCGGCAGGCGCCGCCGTCATGCCGCCGACGACGATGGCCGATGTGGCACGCTTTCGTACCGTCACGACCGAGGAACTGGAGGCCTGTGTCTTGCGCGCCGCCGACGCCCGTGCCGCCGGTGGCTGGTCGCAGTGGCCTGGTTTTGCCGAAGCACCGGTCGTCGGGGTGGCCAATCCTGCGGAGGCTATGCCGGCCGGCGCCATGGGCTGGTCGCATGACTTCCAGGTCCGACATTTGTCGGCCGAGCCGGGCGCCGTCTCCCCGGCCCACCGTCGCCACGAGGAAGAGGTGCTCCTCGTTCATACGGGCGAACTCGCCATCGAGTGGGACGGCGGCCGTCTGACCCTCGCGCGCGGCGACACTCTCACCGTGCCCAAGGGACTCGTGCGGCGCTATCGCAACGAAGGCGCCACCGTTGCCGTCGTCCACGTCGTGCGCGGCGGGAACCATCCCGCGGCGTCCGACGTCGTGAGCGCCTGAGTCGACGGCACGGACTGTCCACGCATGCACCGCGCCTTCCCGCGACTGGACGGACGGACGGCCCTGGTGACGGGAGCCGGGCGGGGTCTCGGCCGCGCCTGCGCGCTCGCCCTCGCCGACGCCGGCGCACGGGTGATCGCAGTCGCCCGGACAGCCACCGACCTTGAGTCGCTGGTCGAGGAGTATGGCGATCGCATCTCGGCGTGGGTGAAGGACGTCACGAGCGATGCCTTCATCGGTCACCTCGGCGCACTCGACCGGCTCGACATCCTCGTCAACAATGCCGGCATGAACCGGCCGCTACCGCTGGCCGAGGTCGATACCGGCACCCTCGACGCCATGCTCGATCTCAACGTCCGCTCGGTCTACCGCACGTCACAGGCAGCCGCCGGCGTCATGCTGCGCCGGGGCGACGGCGGTTCGATCATCCACATGTCCTCGCAGATGGGTCACGTCGGCTCGGCGCGGCGCACGGTCTACTGCATGACCAAACACGCGGTGGAGGGTCTGACCAAGGCCATGGCGGTCGAACTCGCTCCGCACCGGATCCGCGTCAACTCGGTCGCACCGACCTTCATCGAAACCGAGTTCACGAAGCCGATGCTCGCCGATCCGCAGTTCCGCCAGTGGGTGCTCGACAGCATTCCGATGGGCCGCCTCGGTACACCCGAGGACGTGGTCGGCGCCGTGCTGTTCCTCGCCTCGTCGGCATCGCGAATGATCACGGGCGACAGCCTGCGGGTCGACGGGGGCTGGACCGCGCGCTGAAACCCAGACCGCCGGCGATGACCCTGGGACCGCACGAAAGGGGAGGACTAGGTCACCCCGGTCATTGAAAGTCGACGGTCACAGCCCACGCCACCGTTCCAGCCACGTCACGGGGACAGCTGCAGTCGCACGTTGTACACCCCACAGGGTAGAGTGTCGGGGTCGTACCGATCCGGGACCCCGCTCCCCATGCCGCGCAAGAAAACCGTCGCCCGCAAACGCCCGCCCCCGGTCGCCCCTCCCAGTGACGACCTGACCATCGGCAGACGCGCGACGTCGTACGACGTCGCGCGACTCGCCGGCGTCTCGCAGTCGGCGGTCTCCCGCTGCTTCCAGCCCGGCGCGAGCGCCAGTGCCAAGCTGCGCGAGCGGGTGCGCCGCGCGGCTACGGAACTCGGGTATACCCCGAACGCCATCGCCCGCAGCCTGATCACCCGCAGGTCCAACCTGATCGCGGTGCTGATCTCGAACCTGACGAGCCTGTACTACCCCGAAGTGCTGTCGGAACTGTCCGCCCACGCCACCGTGCACGGCGAACGGATCCTGCTCTTTGCCGTGCCGCACGAGAGCGACATCGACAACACGCTCGACCAGGTGCTGCAGTACCAGGTCGACGGGGTGATCGCCGCCGTGCGCCTCAACTCCGAGCAACTGCAGATGCTCGAGAGCCGCCGCATCCCGGTGGTGTTCTTCAACCGCTATCTGAAGGAACGGCCCGTCAACAGCGTCTGCTGCGACCAGGTCGACGGTGCGCGCGTGCTCGTCACCCGCCTTCACCAAGCCGGCCACCGGCGGTTTGGCGTGATCGCAGGACCGAAGGACTCGGTCGTCGGCGAGGAGCGGCTGCGCGCCACCCTCGAGATCCTCGCGGAGTTCGGCCTCAAGGACGTGCCCGTGGTGCGTGGCAACTACGACTACGACAGCGGCGTGAAGGGCCTGCACGAACTCATCCGCCTCGGCAAACGGCCGCCGCAGGTGGCCGTCTGCGCCAACGACCTCATGGCCATCGGCTGCATCGATGCGGCACGGCACGATCTCAATCTGCCGGTACCGGACAAGTTGTCCGTGGTGGGTTTCGACGGCGTAGGACCCTCGACCTGGTCAAGCTTCAAGCTGACCACGATCCGCCAGCCGGTGCAGCGCATGGCGGAGGCGGCACTCACGCTGCTGATGGACCGCGTCGCCAACCCCGAACTTCCACCCGAGAAGCGCGTGCTGGCCGGCCAGATCGTCGAGGGTGAGTCGGCGCGCCTTGGCTGAGCCGCTCAGGGAGAGGGGTTGAGCCGCGACCGGAAGAACGCGACATCCCGCGCCACCGCGGTCTCGCGCTCGGGGGACGCGAGGAAGTGGTCGGCGACCGGGTAGCGGTGCAGCGTGTAGGGTTTGTGGTGCCGCTGAAGTTGTGCCGCGAACCGCAGCGAACAGCCAATTCCGACCTCCGGATCCGACACCGCGTGCTGGAGCATGATAGGCGTGCTCAACGCGGCCAGATGCCGCAACGGATCATGGGCGTCGGCATCGACAACCGCCGGCTGTCGGGCGATCTCCGCACTCAACCTGTCAAAGGCCTGTCCCAAGCGTACGTCGTCCGCGGCAACGTCCGCCTGCCCATACAACGCATACACCGCGGTTTTCTCCCACGGATCCCCGCACACCGGTGCCCAGAGACTCGCCGCCCGGATGCGGTCGGTCGCGAGCAACACGCGCAAGCCAACCTCACCGCCGAGCGAATGTCCCCACAGGAACACGTTGCCGGCATCGGCCTCCGGCAGATCGCCGATCGCGCCGAGCAATGCAAGCACATCCTCGGCGTAATAGGCGCCACTGAGCGTCCCTGCGGTGTACTCCACGCCCTCGGAGACGTTGTGGCCGCGGTAGTCGGGCATCACGACGAGGAAGCCCTCTGCCGCATAGAGCGCCGGCACGGCGCGGCAGTAGTCGCCGGGCCGCGAGTCCACGCCGGCCGCCGTGAAGCCATAGCGGGGCGGATTCGGGTGCGTGCCATGATTGGCGAGAAGGACGGGATATCCTCCTGGCGGCCGTGGCGTCACCGGCACGGCAACGAAAGCGTGCAAGCTGAGTCCCGCCACCGAGTAGCCCACAAGATAGGCACGGAAGTTCGGTCCATCCGGCAGGGAGCGCTCGCGCACCAACCGGGCATCAAAGACCCGCGCCCGGAGCGTGTCGATGGACGGCAGCGGTTCGTACGTCTGAGGCTGTGCCATCGCGCCGCAGGCCCACGCCGCGAGTGCCGCGGCCGCACGCAGGCGCACGGCCGCCCGCTGCGGCTCCGCCCTCACCTCAGACCCACGTCTGGAAGAGGGCGAGGAAGACGACCGTGAAGACGAAGAACGCGAGCAATCCGTAGCACACGCGGTCGACCTTGCCGGGCACGAGGTACCAGCCGCCATCCTTCTCCGGCAGGCTGCGGGCGGCAAAGCGTCGCTGCTGGCCGGGCACAGAGTACTCGCTCCATTCCGCCTTGCGCCCGTCGAGCACGAGGCTCGCCACGAGCGACACGGCCATGTTGATGCCGCCGCCGATGAGGCAGTACCAGGGCCATGCGACACTCGTGGTCGCTGCCGTGTACCAGACGGCGGCAAAGCCGACGACCACGCCGACGAGTAGCCCTCGCTCGGTCGTGTGCTTGGAAAAGAAGCCGAGGCCGTACATGCTGAGGCTCGCGCCGACGAAATACGCGCCGACCATGCTCAGGGTCTGCAGCACCGAGCCCTTGCTAGTGGAATACAGGATCGCCGGGACGATGATCGCCAGCGCCCAGAGCACCGTGAAGCCGCGGGAGATCCTCAGCGCCTGCTCGGGCGTTGCGTCGATACGCACGTACTTCTGGTAGAAGTCCACCGTCGAGATGGTCGCGAGGCTGTTGATCGCCGCGCCGAGCGAGGACATCGATGCGGCGATGATCGAGGCGACGATCACGCCCATGAGGCCCGGGATGTTCTGCTCGGAGGCAAACTCGAGAATGATGGTGTTGCCGTTGGCAAATTCGCGGCCGTGGTAGTAGCCATAGAACAGGATGCCGAGCAGGAAGAACAGGAAGTAGATGAAGAACGCGACGAAGCCCATCAGCAGATAGGACTTCTTCGCATCGCCGATGTTCTTCGCCGCGAGCGTGCGCTGCACCATCATCTGGTTCGCGCCGTAGATGGTGACGTGGTATAGCGACATCGCGATGACGCCGGACCACACGGTGGCTTCCACGCTCGGATCGAAGGACAGGTTGAGCGCATGCGTCTTGCCCATGCCTTTCAACTGGTGCAGGAAGTCCACCAACGGCACCGGCAGCTGGTGCAGGAGCGAAAAGAAGATGACGAAGGCGCCGACGAAGAGCACCGAGGCCTGGAAGACGTCCGTCCAGATCACGGCGACCGTCCCGCCCATGAAGGTGTACAGCAGCGCGATCACTGACATCAGGACGATGGCCACCTTGACGTCGACGCCGGTCACGAACTGCACGACCAGCGCCGTCGCGTACAGCACCGCCGCCGAGGTCAGCGCCTGCGACAGGAGAAAGACCACCGACACGACGATGCGTGACGTGGCCCCAAAGCGCTTTTCCATGTAGTCGTAGATCGAGGCGACGCCGCTGTTGTAGAAGAACGGCAGGAACACCGACACGACGACGAACAGCACGATCGGGTAGTTGAGGTGGATGGCAATGACCGCAAGGCTGTTGCTGTAGCTCCACGCCGGGCCACCGAGGAAGGACAATGCGCTGACGTAGGTGGCGACCACCGAGATGCCGATCGCCCACCACGGCGTCTCGCGCCGGCCGACGTAGAAGTCCTCGGCGGTGCTGACGCCACGGCTGAGGCGGAACCCGAGCGTCAGGACGATAAGGACGTAGACGGCCAGGATGGCCCAGTTGAGGACGCCAAAATCACGCATGACCGATCCCGCCCCCTGTGTGTGCCGAAGTCCGAGGTATAGCGCAGGTGTACTTCGAATGCAATTTCAGGCCGGAGGCCCCTGCGGTGGCGTCCTCTCAGGCCCTCGCCTCGCCGCCGGTGTGCAGCGTCTCGGGCAGCGTGCGCCACAGGATCGCGGCGACCAGAAAGACCACCGCCCCGACCCGCATCGCCACCGTGAGCCCCAGCGCGTCGGCAATCGTGCCGGAGAGCAGGGCGCCGAAGAACGACACCACCCGCCCCCAGTTGAAGATCGAGGCGGCCGTCGCGTGCAGGTGCGCCGGATAAAGCTCGGTGAAATACGGCCCCCAGATGCCGGAGGCGACGAAGCAGAAGCCATAGGCAAAGCCGACGGCGGCCAGCAGCGCCGAAGGCGCCGGAATCCACAGGTACAGCAGGATGAACACCGCTGCCGCCATGAAGGCATAGGCGTTGAAGCGCCGGCCGTACCGGTCCGCGAGCACGCCCCAGACCACTGCGCCGAGCATCGAACCGAGGTGCACCGCCGTGACGTAGCGACCCACCGCGTCGGCGGAGAGGTGGTGCGTCTCGCGCAGGAACGTCGACAGCCAGCCGTTGAAGGACTGGAAGGCAAAGAAGTTGAGCCCGCACAGCAGGGCGAGCGTGAGCGTCAACCGCACGCGCCCGGCGACGAAGAGTTCGCGCACGGCAGGCGTCGCTGCCCGCTGTTGCCCGGCAGACGGTGGGACACCCCGGTCATCCGGCACGGCCAGACGGACCAGCAGCGCGGCCAGCAGGGCCGCGACGCCTCCGGCGACCATCACGTGGCGCCAGTCGGACTCCGCCGCAAGGCGCCCGAACCACGACAGGGTCGCATCACCGCCGTTGTAGACCAGCTGCACAAGGCCGGCGAGCAGGCCTTCCGCCGGTATGCCAATCGCGAGGCAGCGGATTTTCTCGAAGAGGCGCGGGCGGTGAAGTTCGCGCCGGATGTGCTGCCGCCGCTTGAGGAACGCGCAAGCTGCGAACGTCTGCTCGGGTTTTCGTGGCTGTGGCTTGGCCATATCGAACGCAGCGTGCCGCACATACACCACAGCCTCGAGATGCTCGGCTATCGCATCCCGACCTCGCGCCTGCAACTGGCGCTGGGCAATGTCTGGCAGCTGCTGCTGGCAGTGCGCAATCATTTTCTCAACCGCCGCTTCATCGCGCGCGAGGAGGCAAACCTGCCGCGACGCGAGGCGGCGTTCGCCATGTTCGCGGAAGGCGCCGCCTCCGGTCATCGCGCGCGCGTGCTGGCGGGCGTGCCGCTTTCGGGCGCGCCGGACGAAGGCCCGATGATCTGCGCTTGCCATGCGGTGGGCCGCGCGCGGATCGACGCGGCCCGCGTCGAACAGTTCGCGCGCGAGGCCAAGCCCGCGCTTCTTGCCGTGCGCTCGCAAGGTCGCGACGGCAAGTTCCAATCGCTGGGCACCGGGTTCCTCATTAAGCCGGACTTGGCGGTGACCAACCACCATGTGATCGGCGACGGCCGCGACTTCATCCTGGAGGATTCCGGGGGCGCCACGCGCAAGGTGGTGGCCGTGGAGGCGGTGGACCGCGATGCCGACCTGGCCCTGCTGCGCCTGGAGGCGCCCAAGGGCAAGCCGCCAACGATTTTGGCCCTTGGCGACTCAACCAAGGTGGCCGAGGGG
>CAXBRZ010000020.1:0-17254 GCA_963978075.1 uncultured bacterium
GGTAAAATTGAACGACTACTGCTGCGCACATTACTTAAACTTAGAAGTAAGTCAGCATCAGGCGTGACGGGTACATTCAACTTTTTGGCCAGAGCCTGAAATTCCTCAAACAGAGATTTAATATTTTTCTCATCCCACTGGCTATCCGTGCGATTTGAAAAATCGGCGGAATTAATTCTCACAGTGACTTTGCCACGATGAAGATGCTGACGTATGACGTTACTGACCACCGATTCCAGGGTCGGCCATTCTTCAGGTCCATAGACTGAAATCTGCAAATTCTTCTGATTTACCGAGGCAATTTCAATGGCGTACGACTTACCATCGATTTTCAGTTCTGCCCGACCAAAGCCTGTCATAGATGCAGCACACATAAATCAAAGTTTTATTTCGACACCCATCGCTCGTGCTGCACTCCAAACATCTTTATCACCGCGACCCGATAAATTAATTAAAACGGTTGAGGTTCGAGGACTATCTGAAGCCAACTTACATCCATAAGCGAGAGCGTGACTGGATTCGAGTGCAGGAATAATCCCCTCTTTGTTCGACAATAATTTAAACGCATCGAGGCATTCCTCATCCGTCGCATAAGCAAACTTGATTCGACCTTTCTCGTGATAGTAAGCGTGCTCGGGGCCAACGGCAGCGTAATCTAATCCAGCTGAAACAGAATGTGTACCTTCAATCTGCCCTTCACTGTTTTGTAAAATGTGTGTGAGACATCCTTGCAGGACGCCCAGACGGCCACCTGCAAATCGTGCAGCGTGTTGACCTTCGACAATGCCACGACCACCGGCTTCGACACCAATCAGTTCGACTTCTGTTTCGGCGACTGGATCGATGCCCCGGGTGGGAACCGCGGCGAATGGGAGTTCCGCACCATCAGCAACGGCGAACAGGTGACCATTCATCACGACGCCGAGCATCCGTCATCGATCGTCTTCAGCACGATCCTGGTGGTGTTGGTGTTCGTACCGTTATTTGCCTTGGAAGGGATCGAGGGGAAGCTGTTCACTCCGCTGGGCATCGCGTATATCGCCCTGCCGGAGTTCGACCTCCTCCACTACCGCGCGCGGCAGGCCGCGGCCCTCGCGAAAGCCACGAAGCAGGAGGAAAGCGCCAAGGCGCTCGAGGGCGTGGCGAAGCTCTTGAAGAAAGAAGACGCCCCGGCCAAGGGCGACCTCGCGGCCATCGCGGACTGCTTGAAAGAACGCTCGAAGACATTGGTGGAAATGGCTGATGGAGCAGCATTTTTCTTCGCCGATCCAACGTCGTACGAGGCCAAGGCTGCGGCCAAGAACCTGAACCGGGATACCGCCCCGATTCTTGCCCGGACGCGGGCGGAACTGGCGAGCCTTAAGACGCCTTGGACGGCAGCCGCCGTCCATGCGGCTCTGGAGCGGGTCGTGGCCGAACTGGGCGTCGGCCTTGGCAAGGTCGCGCAGCCGGTTCGCGTGGCCGTTGCCGGGGGAGGGGTGTCGCCGCCGATCGATGCGACACTCGCGATCCTCGGAGCCGGGGTTTCCCTGCGGCGGATCGACCGGGCCATCGCCCACGCCGAGGCCGGCTGAGGCGACTTTTTTATGGCGGCCAATGATTGACAGAAACCCGTCTTGCGCTCAAGATGCGCCGCCTCTCGCGTGGGGCTATAGCTCAGCTGGGAGAGCGCTTGCATGGCATGCAAGAGGTCGTCGGTTCGATCCCGACTAGCTCCACCACGTTCTTGAGAGACACGGAAGATTGCCTCGTCCCCATCGTCTAGAGGCCTAGGACACGACCCTTTCACGGTTGTAACAGGGGTTCGAATCCCCTTGGGGACGCCATTCAGGCGGCTTAACCCGACGCGGTCAGGCGCCGGATTGTGTAGAGTGCCTGCCGCCGGAGCGTCCCGCTCCCTCGTCTGCGGTGTTCCATGTCCAAGATGACCGTCCCCCTGCTGGATCTGCGTCGCCAGTACCACACGTTCAAGGCGGACGTGCTGCCGGTCCTCGAGCGCGTCTGCGAAAGCCAGATGTTCATCCTCGGCCCCGAAGTGACACGCCTTGAGGTGGCGGTGGCCGCGTACTGCCAGTCGGAACACGGCATCGGCGTGTCCTCGGGCACGGATGCCTTGCTCCTTGCGCTCATGGCGCTCGACATCGGTGCCGGGCACTCGGTCATTACCTCCCCGTACACGTTTTTTGCCACCGGCGGCACGATCGCACGGACCGGGGCGAGACCGATCTTCCTCGACATCGATCCTGTCAGTTACAACCTCTGCCCGGATCAAGTCGCCCGTTACCTCACCGAAGCCTGCGAGGTGAGGAGCGACGGCGTGTATGACCGCGCCAGCGGCACGCGGGTGCGCGCCGTGATGCCGGTGCACCTGTATGGCCAGATGGCCGACATGGACCCGCTGTTGGCACTGGCCCAGCAGTACGGCCTTGCGGTCATCGAAGATGCCGCACAGGCGATCGGTTCGGAGTACCGCGGCCAGCGCGCCGGCAGTTTGGGCGACGTGGGCTGCTTCTCGTTCTTTCCGACCAAGAACCTCGGCGCCTTCGGCGACGCGGGCCTTGTCACGGCCCGGAATGCGGAGCTTGCGGAGCGGCTGCGTGTCATGCGTGTGCACGGTGGCAAGCCGAAGTACTACCACTCGATGATCGGCGGCAACTTCCGCATCGATGAGTTGCAGGCGGCGATCCTCAACGTAAAACTGCCACTGCTCGAATCCTGGAGCGAGGGTCGGCGCCGCAATGCTGCGGTGTACGAGGGCCTTTTCGCCGCCGCAGACCTCACCGGTACTGTGGGACTTCCTATGGCGCTCGCCGGTCGCCGGCACATCTACAACCAGTACGTCATCCGGGTGCCCGAGCGGGATCGCCTGCGGGCGTTTTTGGCGGAGGAAGGGATTGGCTCGGAGATTTATTACCCGGTGTCCCTGCACCAGCAGGCGTGCTTTGCCTACCTCGGCTACGGGCAAGGCGATTGCCCCGAGTCGGAGCGCGCTGCGGCAGAAACCCTTGCGCTGCCCATCTTCGCGGAACTCGAGCGGGCGGAGCTTGAGTATGTCGTCGACGCCATCCGCCGCTTCTACGCCTGAGCTGTCGTGTCGGCTGGCCTGTCCCGGCTGATGGGTCTCGTGGCGGGAGCGGCCATCGGGGCGCTCCTGCTCTGGATCGCCTTTCGGCAGGCGGACGTTGCGGCGGTGGCGCAGACCTTGCGGCACGGCGACTGGACCTTGCCGGCTTTCGGGCTGCTCGTGGGAACGCTCCTCTATGTCACCAGCAAGGCGGTGCGCTGGCGCTGGTTGCTGGGGGGTGCGCCCGAGGTGAGGCTGCGGGACCTGCTCAAACCCACGGTGGCAGGTTTGGCGCTCAATGCGTTACTCCCCCATGCCGGCGAATTCGTGCGCGCCGCCTCCCTGCAGCGCCGTCACGGTTACGTGACGGCGGCCGTGCTGGCCTCCATTGTCGCCGAGCGCGTCTTCGACCTTGTGGCGGTGCTGCTGCTGGGTGCCACGGCGCTCTCCACGGTCGCAGTGCCCGGCCCCATGGTCGCAGCCTTGCGGGTGATGGCGTGGCTTGCCGCCCTGGGAGCTGCGTTGATGGTTGCCCTGTGGTTGCGGCCAGCCCCCTTCCGCAAGGGGATCCGCCAGTGTACGCGACCCCTACCGGCGCGCTGGCAGGAGAGGGTTCTCGATGAATTCGACGCGGCGGTGGGCGCGTTCGGGGTCGTCCGCTCACCACGGACGGCGGCAGTCGTGCTGCTGTGGTCGCTGTTTCAGTGGCTGGCCATCGCGCTGTGCGCCGGCTGTGCGGCGCGCGTCGTCGGGGTTCCCGTGGGAGCGTCGGCGGCACTGTTGGTGGTCGAGGGGATTGTGGTCGCGTTTCTGCTGCCGAACGCACCGGGCTACGCGGGCTCCGTGCAACTGGCGTTCGTCATGTCACTTGGGGCGAGCGGAGTGGCACCGGTGCCGGCGCTGGCGGCATCGGTGGTCTACCAGGCCCTCATGATCGGCCCGGTGGTCATCGTGGGCCTGGCGGTCCTGCCCGCCAGTCTCAGGCGGGATCCCGCGCCTTGAAGTCTTCCGGCGTCAGCTGGTGCCGGTTCAGAAGCTTGTAGAAGTCCGTGCGGTTGCGTTTGGCCAGCCGCGCGGCCTGACTGACGTTGCCACCGGTGATCTGTAACAGTTGCACAAGATAATTGCGCGTGAACTCGTCACGCGCGTCGTCGTAAGAGGGCAGGGTGTGCGTGCTGGCGCCGACGGCGCTCTCGGCGATTTCGCGGCTGATCACCGGAGCTGGCGTGACCGCCACGTTTTGTCGCACGACGTTTTCCAATTGTCGGATGTTGCCCGGCCATTCGACGGTGGCCAGAAACTCGATCGCCTCCGGCGCATAGCTCAGGCGTCTTCCCGAGGGTTCCTGCAAGGTGTCCAGAAAGTGGGCCACGAGCAGCGGGATGTCCTCGCGATGGCGGGAGAGCGCAGGGACCTCGATCTGCAGGGTGTTGAGGCCGTACAGCAGGTCCTCTCGGAACAGGCCCTGCTCGACCAACGAGGAGAGATCCGCGCGCGTCGTGGCGATGACCCGCGCGTCAAGGTGCAGGCCCGTACCGGTCTCACTCGGCAGCCGCCGTTCGGCGAGGGCGCGCGCGAGGCGCGCCTGGACCGAGAGCGGTAAGTCGGCGACCTCGTCGAGCACCAACGTGCCGCCAGCAGCCGCCTCGAGCAGGCCCCGGCCGGCCGATTCGCTGGAGCCGAACAGGTCATGGTCGACATTGCCGTCGGCGTACTCGGCACAGGTGACGATGACGAAAGGTCCGTCCTGGCGGCTGCTGGCCGAATGGATTGCCTGCGCGAATGCTTTCTTGCCGCTGCCGGCTTCGCCGGTGATGAGGACGCGGGCGTCACTGGCAGCGGCCATCTGTGCCTGGCCCAGGCGTTGTTCGAGGAGAGGTGAACGCGTGACGATGCCGGACCGCCAGCTCTCGTCGACGGTGGCAAAGCCCGAGACCTTGAGCGCCTTCTGCACCTGTTCGAGGAGTTGCTGTTTTTCAACCGGCTTGGTGAGAAAGCCGAAAGCGCCGCTCTGGGTCGCCCGTACCGCGTCCGGGATGGTGCCGTGGGCCGTCACGAGGATGACCCTGAGGCCCGGCCTGCGGACCTGGATCTCCTCCAGCAGTGTGATGCCGTCCATGCGGTCCATCCGCAGGTCGGTGATGACGAGGTCCGGGCGAAACTGGTCCAGCTGCGCAAGGGCATCCGCGCCACTGGCAACGGGCAGCACCTCGTAGTTTTCCGAGCGCAGGCGAATCGATAGCAGGCGCAGCAGGCTTGGATCGTCGTCCACCACGAGAATGCGGGGAGACCGTTTATGCGATCCTTTGCGCGAAGAATAAGCCACGTCTACCTCACCTGTCTTAAGGCTTCGGCGAGGTACCCCTGCCGAGCATCGACCGTTCTACCTGCGTTACCGCATCAAGCTTGCGCTGCGCCTCGTCCAAGGCCCGTTTCAGGCGGGCAATCTCCTCGGCATCGCTGGGGTTGCGCTTGGGCGGCGGAGCCGCCTGCCGCTCCTTCTCACGGTTGGCCAGGTCCTGCCTCAATCGGCGGGCTTCTGCGTCCAGTACCAGCCGGTCATCGACCTGTTCCAGCAGGACGGTTGCAACCACCCGCTCCAGCGGGCGCAGCAATTCTGGACGCGCCAGAATTTCTGACAACTGTCTTCGTGCGGCGACAGGATCAGACGCCGGTTGGCCCGGGAGCGAGAGATACGCCGCAAGCCTCAATCGATTGGCAACGCTCGGATCGGTTTCCGCTGCCGCGCGTGCGCCAGCCGCAAGTTCTGCCTGCGTCGACGCCGAATCCACCTGCATGGCAGCCAACGCCTCGATGAGCGCGTGTCCGCTGTCCGCCTCCCGCTCGACGCGGGTGACGGGGAGGCGCGGTGCGTTCCTGCCCGGGATCAGCCGGTCGAGTGTCGAGCAGCCGGCGACAATCGGCAGCAACAGGCACACGGCGACGAGGTGGCGAAGGCGGATCATGCGGGCTCGGGGTTGACGGGTTGGCGCACGGGTCGGGGATAGGCAGGCAACCGTAACCGAAAATGGGCCCCGCCGTCTGCCGAGTCGATCAATGTGACAGTGCCGCCATGTGCTTCTGTGAACTCCAGCACAACCGAAAGACCGATGCCCGTCCCCTTGAGCGGTCCCGTCGTGGCCGACCGTCCGGTATAGAACGGATCGAACAGCCTGCTGCGGTCCTCTGGCGCAATGCCAGGCCCCGAATCGATGACGTCGATCACGAGGCCTTCGCCGTCGGCGGCCGCCCGGACGGTGATCGACCCGTCATGCGGCGTGTACTTCACCGCATTGGAGAACAGGTTGTCGAGTATGAGCCTGAGTTTGCCGCGGTCGGCGACAACCATAAAATCGCCGGCCTCGACGGTCAGTCGAAGACGGTGCGCAAGGAGTGTCATCCGGTGCGCGTCGATGACGCCCCGGATGAGGTCCCGCAGCAGGAATTCCTCAAGGTCGAGCGTGACCGCGCGGGCTTCCCATGCGCTGTAGGAGAGCAGGTTTTCGATATGGCGCTGCAGATGAATGCCATTGTCACGAAGGATGCCAATGACCTCGCGCTGCTCGGTGGGTACTGTGCCGACCGCGCCTTCCAAGAGGAGTTCCGTACCCTCGCGGATGCTGGCCAAGGGCGTCTTCAGTTCATGCGACATGTGCCGCAGGAAGCGGTTCTTCGCCTCCGCCACCTCAATGAGCCGTTGGCGCAGCCATTCCAGTTGGGTGCCCAGTTTGACGAGATCCGAGGGTCCGCGGATCTGGATGCGCGTGTCGTAATCGCCACGACCAAGCGCATCGATCGCGCGATCGATGCGTCGAAGCGGCCTG
Source organism: uncultured bacterium (assembly GCA_963978075.1). Lineage (GTDB taxonomy): Bacteria > Pseudomonadota > Gammaproteobacteria > Steroidobacterales > Steroidobacteraceae > CAIKZZ01. Next base: position 6,889 of record CAXBRZ010000020.1, read on the forward strand.
TAGAGGGTGGAGAGAAAGGCGACGACGAGCAGCACCGTCAGCGGCATCAGCAGGGCCAATTCCTGAAACAGGCGGGACTCCGCCTGCGCGGTCGAAGCCTGCAGGTCCTCCAATGACAGAGCGGTGCGCCGCGTCAAAGCCTGGCTGATGCGGTTGATCGCCGACGACAAGTCCTGCGCCTGACCGATCGCGGCACGCAGCGTCTCGTCGCCGGCGCCGGCATTGCGATCCGCGCTGTCACGCATCGCTGCCCCGAGTTTCGTCACCGCCACGCCGACCGCGTCGGCATCCGCGCGGGCTTCGCCCAGGTCGGTGTCGTGAAGCTGTTCCAGTGCCGTCGTGGCGCGGGCGGCATTCTCGGCAAATACCTCGTCCAGCGCCGGGTCGCCCAGCGCGAGACGCAGTCGCGCAGCACGCTCCAGCGCGGCTCCGGCACGCGCAAGCTCATCGGCAGCCCGGATGGATTCGGCGGTATGCGCCACCAGTCGAGCGCTGCGACTGGACAGCGCGCGCATCTGCAACGTGGAGTGGACCAACGCTGCGGACAGGGGGGTCGCGACAAGCAGCGTGCCCATGATGATGAGCCCACGCAGCGAGTCGGGACGGGAAAAACGCATAGTTAATATGATAGCAGCGCAAGCTATCGGTCTGGCAGCGTGTTCTGCGCGCCGATTTGACTACCGGGCAGCGAGTGTCCTTTCCCAGCGTAGTGCATCGCTGACCAACTGCTCCAACTTGTCATAACGTGGCACCCAGTCGAGTACCTCGCGGATACGGCTGGCCTCGGCCACCAGTACCGCTGGATCTCCGGCGCGCCTCGGTTCCTCGACGATCACGAGAGGTCGCCCCGCGATCGACTCGACAGCGTTCAGCACTTCGCGAACGCTCGCGCCCCTGCCATAGCCGACATTCAGCACCACCGGCGCGCCGCCCCCGCGCAGATAGCGCAAGGCCGACAGGTGTGCGGCCGCGAGGTCTTCCACGTGAATGTAGTCGCGGATACCCGTGCCATCCGCAGTAGGGTAGTCGGTGCCGTAGATGCTGATGTGAGTGCGCTTTCCCACCACATGTTCGGCGGCAACCTTGGTGAGGAGCGTTGCCTTCGGGGTGGATTGTCCGATCCTGCCGCTCGGATCGGAGCCACCGACGTTGAAATAACGCAGCATCACCGGCCGCAGCGATGTCGCGGCCGCCACATCCCGCAGCATCCACTCGCTGACGAGTTTCGAGGTGCCGTAGGGATTGATGGGTGCGGTGGGTGAGTCTTCGCTGGCGCGACCTTCGGGCGGTGTACCGTAGACGGCGGCGCTGGAGGAGAAGATGAACTCGTCGACACCGGCGTGCAGCGCCGCATCGATGAGTGCACGTGTGCCCAGTACATTGTTGTCGTAATACCTGAGCGGCTCGGCCACCGATTCCGGAACAATCGTATAGGCGGCAAAATGCATGATCGTGCCGACGTTGTGCTCGCTTAGGATGCGCTGCACGAGTGAGCGGTCCGCGATGTCGCCGACCACGAGAGGCCCGTGGGTGACGGCGTCGGCGAAACCACGCGACAGGTTGTCGAGCGTCACGACCGGCCAGCCCTCCCGGCCCAGTTGCTGCACCACGTGACTGCCGATATATCCGGCGCCTCCGGTGACAAGGATCGATTTGGGTTCGGACATGACAGGCTCCCGGGATGGCGCTCCCACGGACGTCATTATCCGATATTGCCGTCGTTCGTGGGATGCGCGCGGCATAATGCGGGCATGCGGACTCCTGACTTTCACCACGGCGAGGACATTCCCTACGCGCGGCTCTCCCCGGATCTCATGCTGGCTGCCGTCGAGGCCACCGGTCTTGTGCCGGATGGCCGTGTGCTGGCACTGAACAGTTACGAGAACCGGGTTTACCAGGTCGGGTTGGAAGAGGCGCAGCCCGTGGTGGTGAAGTTCTATCGCCCGGCGCGCTGGACGGATGCGGCGATCGAGGAAGAGCACGCATTTGCCGAGGAACTCGCTGCGGGCCAGATTCCCGTCGTGGCGCCGCTCAGGCTGGGGGGGCGGTCACTGCATCGGCACGAGGGGTACCGCTATGCGGTCTACCCGCGGCGTGGCGGGCGCTGGCCGGATCTCGATACCGCCGACGACCGTCAGTTGATGGGACGTTTTCTGGGCCGTATGCACCGGGTCGGGGCGACCCGCCGGTTTGACCATCGCCCGCGCTTTGAGCCGCTGGAACGCGCGGAGGCCGCGATCGAGACGATCGAGTCGGGGGGGTGGCTGCCGGACTATCAGGCGGACCGTTATGCCGAGGTCTCGCGTGCGATCGTCGATCGGCTCGCGGACGCTCTGGCGGCCGTCCTGCCGCGCTCGATACGGATTCATGGCGACTGTCACCGCGGCAATGTCCTCTGGACGGATCACGGGGCGCATATTGTCGACCTCGACGACTGCACCGAAGGTCCGGCTGTGCAGGATCTGTGGATGCTTTGTGCCGGCACGGCGGAGGACCGTCGTCGCCAGTGGACGGATGTGCTGGAAGGCTACGAGCAGTTCGCCCAGTTTGACCGCTCGGAACTGATACTGATCGAACCCTTGCGTGCCTTCCGTATGCTGCACTATGCGGCTTGGCTGGCGCGTCGCTGGCACGATCCGGCGTTTCCTCGAGCGTTCCCGTGGTTCGGCAGCGCACGCTATTGGGAGGACCATGTGCGTGAACTGTCCGAGCAACTGGAAGCAGTGGACTCGCCGACGCTGCGGCTATAGTGACGGGACGGGAGGAAGCATGCGCATATATCGGTCAATACCTTCTCACCGGTTTGCCAGTGCGATCGCGACCCTGTTGCTGCTCGCTGGCTGCAAGGAGCACTCGGTGCCGGCCGCAGTCCAGCCTGCCGCCAGGCCGGCGGCCGACGTGGCGACGGCCATGACCGCCGTGAGCGGCGAGGGGAGCCTGCCCGTGGAGTTGCGCTTTGGCCTTGCGCAGGCACCGCTTGTGGGGGCCTCGTTCCCGTTCGGCCTCATGGTGACTTCCGCCACGCCGCAACCGACTCTACGGGTGCAGGTGCACGCCGACCCAGGCCTTGAGGTGGTCGAGGGTGCCGAAGGAACGGTCGATCGGCTCGAGCCTGCGGTGGCGGCGCGGAGGGATGTCACCCTGCGCGCCTCGACGCCGGGTGTCCATCTGGTCACTGTGGTGGTGGCGATTGATCTGGCGGGCGGAGCGCCGGCACGCACGTTCGTGGTCCCGGTGCTGGTGACGGTGCCGTAGCAGGTCCTGTGCCAGAGGGTCCGCAAAGCCGTATAATGGGCGGCTAGCCAGTGGGCCTGCCTTCCAGGCCCCGAGTATCCGTCCCGTGATTTCCAATCTTCGCAATATCGCCATCATCGCGCACGTCGATCATGGCAAGACCACGCTGGTTGACCAGTTGCTCAAGCAATCGAGCACCCTTGATGCGCGCACGATTGTGCCTGAGCGTGTCATGGACTCGAACGATCTCGAGAAAGAGCGTGGCATCACCATCCTTGCGAAGAACACTGCAATCCGCTGGAACGACTACCGCATCAATATCGTCGACACGCCGGGACACGCCGACTTCGGCGGCGAGGTCGAGCGCGTCCTGTCGATGGTGGATTCCGTGCTGCTTCTCGTGGATGCCGTCGACGGCCCCATGCCGCAGACCCGTTTCGTCACGCAGAAAGCCTTCAAACATGGCCTGCGCCCGATAGTCGTCATCAACAAGATAGATCGCGACGAAGCCCGCCCCGGCTGGGTGCTCGACCAGACCTTTGACCTGTTCGACCGCCTCGGAGCCACGCACGAGCAATTGGACTTTCCGGTGGTCTATGCCTCCGCGATCAAGGGTTATGCGTCGCTTGATCCGGCGCACCGTGGTGGCGACATGACGGCGCTTTACGAAGCGATCGTAAGACACTGCCCTCCGCCGAATGTGGATCCGGAAGGCCCGTTCCAGTTGCAGGTCAGCCAGCTGGATTACTCCCCTTACGTCGGCACGATCGGCATCGGCCGCATTGCCCGCGGCAAGATGCGCCGCGGCATGGCGGTCTCCGTCGTCGATCGAGAGGGCGCGGTTCGCCAGGAGCGTATCGGCCAGGTGCTTGGTTTTCTGGGGCTCGACCGGGTCGAGGTCGAGGAAGCCTCGGCCGGAGACATCGTCGCCTTCTCGGGCATCGAAGCCCCCAAGATTTCCGACACGATCTGCCTGCCGGACGCGGTGGATCCGCTGCCTCGACTGGTCGTTGACGAGCCGACCATCAACATGACCTTTGAGACCAACACCTCGCCTTTCTTCGGCCGCGAAGGCAAGTTCGTCACGAGCCGCCAGCTTCGAGAGCGCCTCGAGCGCGAGACGTTGCACAACGTGGCGCTGCGCGTCGAGGATACCGAGGATCCCGACAAGTTCCGAGTCTACGGCCGGGGCGAACTGCACCTCGGTGTCCTCATCGAGAACATGCGGCGTGAAGGCTATGAGCTGGCCGTTTCGCGGCCGCAGGTCGTGGTCAGGGTGGTGGAAGGGGAACGCCAGGAGCCGTGGGAGCAAGTCACGCTCGACATCGAGGAGCGCTCGCAGGGTGGTGTGATGCAGGCGCTCGGCGAGCGCGGCGGTCAGATGACCAACATGACCCACGATGGTCGCGGCCGTGTGCGCATCGAGTACATGATGCCCTCGCGTGGCCTGATCGGCTTCCAGACGGATTTCAGGACCCTGACCTCCGGCACGGGCCTTCTCTATCATGTCTTCGACCACTACGGTCCGGTGGTGGACAAGAAGCTGGCCCAGCGCCAGCTCGGCGTGCTGATCTCCAACGGCGAGGGCCAGGCGCTCGCCTACTCGCTCTTTGCCTTGCAGGAACGCGGCCGCCTGTTCATCGGGCCGGGCGAACAGGTATACGAAGGACAGGTCATCGGTATTCATACCCGAGACAATGATCTGGTCGTCAATCCGCTGAAGGGCAAGAAGCTCACCAATATCCGTGCCGCGGGCAAGGACGAGAATGTGACCTTGAGTCCGCCGATCCGCTTTTCGCTGGAACAGGCGATGGAGTTCATTGACGACGACGAACTGGTGGAGGTTACGCCGGAAAACATCCGCCTCCGCAAGCGTCATTTGAAGGAAGGCGACCGACGTCGCGCCGAGCGTTCGGAAGGCGAGTGACGGTGTGAGCGAGGTCGCGCTTGGGCAAGACGAGGCCTGAGGGCATGCCCGGGCGCGAGACTTTGCCGCCTGTGCACTCAACCCTGCCCACGGTTCGGGCTGTGGGCGGGTTCGGCGTGAATTCGCGCGTTGGTCGGGCAACACCGCAGTTGAGCGTCGCGCCGATGCTTGACTGGACGGATCGGCATTATCGCCACTTCGTACGCCCGATCGCTCCACGGACGCGGCTGTATTCCGAGATGGTCGTCGCCGAGGCGATCCTTCGCGGCGATCCCTCGCGCTTGCTTGGGTACTCCGCGCAGGAGCATCCGCTCGCCCTGCAGCTTGGGGGATCGGATCCTGCTCGGCTGGCGGCCGCAGCGGGTATTGGCGAGGCCTACGGTTACGACGAGATCAATCTCAACGTCGGCTGCCCGAGCGAGCGTGTACAGAATGCGACCTTCGGCGCCTGTCTGATGGCGCAGCCTCAGCGGGTGGCGGAGTGTATTGCAGCCATGCGCGCGGCCGTGCGCCTCCCCGTGACGGTCAAATGCCGTATCGGCATTGACGATCAGGACCAGTACGAGTTCCTGCGGACCTTCATTGACACGGTTGCCGGAGCCGGCTGCGGACACTTCATCATTCACGCGCGCAAGGCGATCCTGACGGGCCTGACGCCACGCCAGAACCGGGACATCCCGCCGCTGCGCTACGAGGTGGTCTATCGTCTCAAACAGGAGAGGCCGGACCTCACCATCATATTGAACGGGGGTGTCCGCAGTGTCGCCGAGGCGTCGGTGCATTGCGCCGCCACGGACGGTGTGATGGTCGGGCGAGAGGCGTACCACAACCCGTATTTTCTTGCGCTGCTCGAGGCGGCGATGCTTCCGCCGGCGGAAGCCGTAACTGTGCCGCCGCCGAAAGCCTTGGTTGCCGCGATGCGAGGTTACATCGAGGCTGAACTGGACGCTGGAACGCGCCTGCACACGATGGTCCGGCACCTGCTCGGACTCTATGCCCATCGGCCGGGCGCACGCTCGTTCCGGCGGGTGCTGGCGGAGTTCGGCACGCGTCCCGGAGCCGGCTTTGAGGTGCTGGAGGCGGCGGTCGCGGCCGCGGAACGGGCCGCGAACGCTGCAGGTGCTGCCGAAGCCTGACAGGCCTATACTGGATCCGCATGCACACGGATGTTCAACTGGCGGTGGTTTTCGCCGATGTGGTCGGCTCTACCCAGCTTTACGACCGGCTGGGGGAGGCGATCGCGCGGGAACTGATTGCCTCGACGCTGGACCTCATGCGGGAAGCCACCGAAGTGCACCATGGTTCTGTGGTCAAGACCATGGGTGACGAAATCATGGCGACCTTTGCCGAGGCCAGTGATGCAATCGCGGCCGCAGCGCGCATGCAGCGCCTCATCGGTGCCGATCATGAGACCAGTCGTGGACCGGCGCGCATCGCCTTGCGCATAGGCTGTCACTTCGGCCCGGTCCTGCTGGACGAGGCGGATGTGATCGGCTCGACGGTGCACACGGCAAACCGGCTGACCAGTCAGGCCAAGGCCGGGCAGATCATGGTGACCGAGGAAGTGGTCACGCGTCTTTCGCCGGAGTGGCGCACGGCGGTGCGTCACGTGGATCTGGCAAAACTCAAGGGCATTCGTGACGAGGTCGCGCTGTACGAAGTGATCTGGCAGCCGGAGGACGTCACCAGCGTGCTGCATGTCCCCTCGATACTCGGTATTGCCAAGCAGCGGCCGGCGAGGCTCTGGGTGCAGATCGAAGGCGCGACTGTTTGCCTCGATGACGAGCGCACGGTCATGTACATGGGCCGCGCCGAGGGCAACGATCTCGTCGTGCCGGGCAGCCTCGTGTCACGGCTGCACGCGCGCATTGAAGTCGGGCGCGGCAGTTTTCAGTTTGTCGACCAGTCCACCAACGGCAGTTTCGTGCACCCGGATGGTGCAGAAGTGGCATTCGTCCGTCGTGACACGATGACGCTGCTCGGAACCGGTCGCATCGGTCTCGGGCGCGAACCGCGCAGCGACGATCCGGGCACCCTCAGTTACCGCTGCGAGGACTAGGCGCTGAGACGTGCGAGCGCTTCGTCCAGGCGCGTGCGAAGGGCGCTGGGCAAACGGTCTCCATAGGCAGAGAGTTCCTCGCGCAGCTGGGAGAACTCGCGGTGCCATCCAGGCACGTCGATGGCCAACAGCGCTTCCATCACTTCCGAGGGGATTTCAAGCCCCTGCAGCGGAAGGTCATGCGGTGCAGGCAGGTGACCGATGGGCGTTTCCACTGCACTGCCGCGGGCCTGCGCACGGTCCAGAATCCAGGCCAGCACGCGCAGGTTTTCACCAAATCCAGGCCACAGGAAGCGGCCCTCGGCATCCTGACGGAACCAGTTCACATGGAAGATGCGTGGCGGGTGCGAGAGGCGTTCGCCGATATTGATCCAGTGCTGCCAGTAGTCCCCGAAGTGGTAGCCGCAGAAGGGTTTCATCGCCATGGGGTCGCGGCGCAGGACGCCGACGGCACCGGTGGCGGCTGCCGTGGTCTCGGAGGCCACGCCTGCGCCCATCAGCACCCCGTGAACCCAATCGGAAGCTTCGTACACGAGGGGCGCGAGTGACCGGCGCCGGCCGCCGAAGATGATCGCCGACAGGGGTACCCCTTGCGGATGTTCCGCCTCCGCGGCGTATGCCGGGTTGTTGGTTGCACTGACCGTGAAGCGTGCATTGGGATGCGCGGCCGGACCGTTGGCAGGATCGTAGGGTTGTCCACGCCAGTCCGTGCGGGGCGCGCCTTCAAGACCGTCCCACCAGGGGCGCCCCTCGTCGGTGACGGCCACGTTGGTGAAGATGGTGTCCTTTCGAATCATGTCAAAGGCGTTGCGATTGCTGCGCGGATTGGTGCCGGGCGCGACGCCGAAGAAGCCGGCCTCGGGATTGATGGCCCAGAGGCGGCCGTCCGCCCCCGGGTGCAGCCAGGCGATGTCATCGCCGATGGTCCTCACCGTCCAGCCCGGCATCGAGGCCGGCGGGATCAGCATGGCGAGGTTGGTCTTGCCGCAGGCGGAGGGGAATGCCGCCGCGACGTAATGTGTTTCGCCCGCCGGGTTCGTGATGGCGACCAGCAGCATGTGCTCGGCCAGCCAGCCCTCGTCGCGCGCCTGCCAGCTTGCGATGCGCAGGGCGTGGCATTTCTTTCCCAGGAGCGCGTTGCCGCCGTAGCCCGAACCAAAACTCTTGATCGTGAGTTCCTCGGGAAAATGCATGATGAATCGACGATCCGGATTCAGGTCCCCGGTTGAATGCAACCCTTTCACGAAGCGACCGTCACGCTCGATGCGTGCCAGCGCGGCGTCACCCATACGGGTCATGAGGCGCATGTTGAGCACGACGTAGGGGCTGTCGGTGATCTCGACGCCGCAGCGTGAAAGCGGGGAGTCCAGAGGTCCCATGCAATACGGGATCACGTACAGGGTCCGTCCTTGCATGCAACCGCGAAACAATTCGTCCATCCGCGCGTGGGCTTCGGCCGGCGCCATCCAAGGGTTGTTGGGGCCTGCGTCGGACCGATCGTGAGTGCAGACGAAAGTGAGATGTTCGACCCGCGCCACGTCATTCGGATGGGAGCGGTACAGATGGCAGCCGGGATAGTCTCCGTGCAGGGGTTCGAGCATCCCCGTGTCCGTCAGCAACCGGGTCAGTTGTTCGGCCTCGGTGTCGCTGCCGTCGCACCAGTGGACAGAGTCGGGACAGGTCAGGGCGGCGACATCCTCGACCCAGTGGGCAAGATCGGCCAGAAGAGTCGGGTGAGAACGGTGCTTGGGGATCCGTGATGCGCTCATGTAGTGAAGATCTCTGTCTTGGACAGCGAAATAATACGGGAATTACAGAGAATTGGTGCGACGCGGAAGAAAAAATGTAGTGACTTTTGTAGTGAAACTAATGAGAATAAAAACAGGCAATTGGCGTCTTGTAGGCGTCGCAAAAACGATTGCTTTTCCTGTTATGCGGGTGAAATCGTTTGAATCGGCTGCCTTGCGCGGCGCATCGCTTGCGCCTCCGGGTGACCGCGGGGATGATGCGCGCGCCGCTTCCGCGGGAACCTTGAAGGAACGGTCCTCCTCATGCCCGATTGGCGATCGCTGCTGCAGCCCGACAGTCCACTTGCGGAGGTGCTCCCGGGGTATCAGCCACGGCAAGAGCAGCAGGTCATGGCCGAGGCGGTGGCTGAAGCGATCGAGACGCGTACGCACCTGGTCGTCGAGGCGGGGACCGGTACGGGCAAGACCTTTGCCTACCTGATTCCGGTGCTGCTCAGCGGCGCCCGGGTGATCGTCTCCACCGGGACACGTAACCTGCAGGACCAGCTTTTTCACCGCGACCTTCCGCTTTTGTGCGGGTTGGTGGGTCGGCCGGTCCGGGTGGCGCTGCTCAAGGGCCGGGCCAATTACCTGTGTCGCTATCGGCTTTCGCTCGAGGTGGCGGCGCCTCCATTGCCGGGATTCGAACGCAGCCGGCAACGCACGCTGAACCGGGTCGTACGTTGGGCGGATTCAACAGCCGCCGGCGACATCGCGGAACTCGACTCCGTGCCCGACAACGATCCGATCTGGCCTGCCGTCACCTCGACGCGGGACAATTGTCTGGGCCAGGACTGCCCCGAATTCCGCCGCTGCCACGTGCTGCAGGCGCGGCGGGAGGCACAGGCGGCGGAGGTCGTGGTCGTGAACCATCACCTGCTGCTCGCGGACATGGCGCTGCGCGAGGAGGGCTTCGGGGAACTCCTGCCGGGCGCCGAAGCCTTGATTCTGGACGAGGCCCACCAGTTCCCTGATGTGGCGGCGCAGTTCTTCGGGACCCGCTTTGGATCGCGCATCGTGCTTGCGCTTGTGCGCGACTGTGAGTTGGAACTGACGCGGGCAGGACTTTTGGACGGCCCTGGTCGCGCGCAACTGGCCGAACTCGAGGCCTCCGTTTCGGCCATCAGCCTCGCCCTGTCAGGTTTGGGCGAACGGGTGGATTGGGAACGCCTGCCGGATGCGGTCCTCGAGTCTGCCGAAGAATTGGCGATCGCCCTCGAGACGGTCGGCGCGCGCTACGACGACCCCGCGATCGAGGAGGTGGCCGTGCGCCAATGCGGCAGGCGCGCGACGGAGGTTGCCGTGAGGTTGCGCACCCTGCTCGGTTACGACCACGAGCTGGGTCTGCAGTGGGTGGAA